>NZ_JANODC010000108.1:0-11145 GCF_031412495.1 Rhizobacter sp.
GCGGTCGTCAACGAGCCGTAGACGATGTTGACCTGCGACAGCGTCGCGAAGTACCAGACGAGCACGTGCCGCGTGAGCTCCCAGAGCAGCGCCGCCGTCACGCCGCCGATGAGGGCGTGGCGCCAGTCCAGCCGGCCCGCCGGCATGACCAGGTAGACCGAGGTCAGGACGAAGATCTCGCCGGCAAGGCCGAGCAGGTAGAGCAGCACGCCGGAAAATCCGCTCAGCGACCACTCCCGGCCGAACAGGTTGACGCTTTCCTTGCCGACCGCCTGCAGGCTGCCGGCGACGAGCGTCATCAACAGGAGCCCGATGCCGAGGCAGAGGATGTAGACGTACGGAATCAGCGCCGAGAAGATGAAGCGGCGCTTCTTCGCCACGACCCGGTGCACGAAGATCACCGACATCGCGTTCTCGAGCACCGTGAACGCGAGCGAGCTGAAGAAGAGCATCGTCGCGAACAGCAGCCAGCCGATCTGGTCGCGGTTGGCGAGGAAGTTGGACAGCTCCTTGACGACGGCGGTGGACTGGCTCGGCACCAGCCACTCGAGGTAGCGGCCGACGGTGCCGAGCAGCTCCTGCTGGTCGATCACGTGCGTCAGCGCGATCACGCTGAGGATCAGCAGCGGTACGATCGACAGCAGCGCGTAGTAGGCGACCGCGCCGGCCAGGAGCAGGCCCTGGTTGGCCTTGAAGGCCTTCAGCGTCTGCCAGGCGAAGCGCCCCGGGTGAAACAGGACGTGCTGAGCCGCCGGCCCGAGGAAGCGCCTGCCGAGGTAGCGCTGAAGTCGGTTAGGCGGTCTCAAGAACCCGGCGGCGTCGAGATCTCGCGCAGCGTGTCGTCCACATCGGCCGATTGTCGCGTCGCGAGGTCGCCGAGGGCGACGATGCCCACGATCTCGTTGCCTGCGTCGAGGACGGCGAGGCGGCGGACCTGCTCGTCGCCCATCTGCGCCAGCACCTGCTCGACCGTGTCGTCGGCCCGGCACCAGCGCACTTCCTAGGTCATGACGTCGGAGACCAGGGCTTCCTGCGGGATCATCCCCGTCGCCACGCCACGGATGGTGATGTCGCGGTCGGTCACCATACCGACGATGGCCTTGCCGTCGACGACCGGCAGCGAGCCGATGTCCATCTCCTGCATGCGCCTGGCGGCGGCCTGGATCGTCTCGTCGCGCTGCACGACGGCCACGCTGCGGGTCATGATGTCGCTGATCTTGGTCATGACGGACACCTTAGGGATCCGCGCTGCGCCACGGCAGGAGTCGCGGCGCCGCGTCGCTGTCGGCGGCCGGCTCGCACCGCGGTAAGGCTCTTCCGACGGCGCGACCGCGCCGACGCTCAGACCCCGCGCCGCCGGTCGCTGCGAAACCGGGCCGTCCAGGCCTCGAGGCTCTGCGTCTCGAGCGCTGTGCGCATCTCGCGCATGAGCTGCACGTAGAAGTGCAGGTTGTGCACGCTGGCCAGCATCGGGCCGAGCATCTCGCCACAGCGGTCGAGGTGGTGCAGGTAGGCGCGCGGGAAGCGGGCGCAGGCCGGGCAGGCGCAGGTCGCGTCGAGCGGCGCCTCGTCGGTCTTGTAGCGGGCGTTCCTGATGCGCAGGTCGCCGAAGCGCGTGAACAGGTGGCCGTTGCGGGCATTGCGCGTCGGCATGACGCAGTCGAACATGTCGACGCCGGCGTGCACGCCGGCGACCAGGTCCTCGGGCGTGCCGACGCCCATCAGGTAGCGCGGCTTGCGTGCGGGCAGCCGGTGCGGGGTGTGGGCGACGATGCGCTGCATCTCTTCCTTCGGCTCGCCGACGCTCACGCCGCCGATGGCATAGCCGGGCAGGTCGAGCTCGGCGAGACCGGCGACGGACTCCTCGCGCAGGTGCTCGAACATGCCGCCCTGGACGATGCCGAACAGCGCGTTCGCATTGCCAAGGCGGTCGAACTCGGCCTGCGACCGGCCGGCCCAGCGCAGGCTCATCTGCATCGAGCGGCGCGCCTCGGCCTCGCCGGTGACGCGGCCGTCCACCTCGTAGGCGGTGCACTCGTCGAACTGCATCACGATGTCGCTGTTCAGCACGTGCTGGACTCGCATGCTGACCTCGGGCGTCAGCAGCAGCTTGTCGCCGTTGACCGGCGACTGGAAGGCGACCCCCTGCTCGCTCACCTTGGCGCTGGCGCCGAGCGACCAGACCTGGAAGCCGCCGCTGTCGGTGAGGATCGGCCGCGTCCAGGCTTCGAAGCGGTGCAGGCCGCCGAACTGCTTGAGCACGTCGAGCCCGGGCCGCAGCCACAGGTGGAAGGTGTTGCCCAGGATGATCTCGGCACCCATCGCCTCGAGCGACGACGGCATGACGCCCTTGACGCTGCCGTAGGTGCCGACGGGCATGAAGACCGGCGTCTCGACCGTGCCGTGGTTCAGGGTCAGGCGGCCGCGCCGCGCCTGGCCGGCGGTGTTCAGGACCTCGAAGGACAGCATCGGGCGATTGTCGCGGCGGCTCAGGAAGCGGCACCCGGTGCGGCACGCGCCAGCAGCATCGCGTCGCCGTAGCTGAAGAAGCGGTAGCGCTCGGCGATCGCGTGCCGGTAGAGCGCCAGCACGTGCTCGTGCCCGGCGAACGCGGAGACGAGCATGAGCAGGGTGCTCTTCGGCAGGTGGAAGTTGGTGAGCAGCAGGTCGACGACGCGGAACGCGAAGCCGGGCGTGATGAAGAGGTCGGTCTCCCCGCCTGCCGGCGCGAGCACCGCCGGGTCGGACGAGCGCAGCGCCGCCGACTCGAGCGCGCGCAGGCTCGTCGTGCCGACGGCGACGATGCGGCCGCCGCGGGCCCGGGCGCGGGCGATGGCCGAGGCGGTGGCGGCGCCGACCTCGAAGCGCTCGCTGTGCATCGCGTGCGCCGACAGGTCGTCGCTGCGCACCGGCTGGAAGGTGCCGGCGCCGACGTGCAGCGTCACCGCGGCGCGCTCGACGCCGCGCGCATCGAGGGCGGCCAGCACGCCGGCAGCGAAGTGCCGCGCCGCCGTCGGTGCCGCCACCGCGCCCGGCCGTTCCGCGAACACCGTCTGGTAGCGGCGCTCGTCGTCGGCATCGTCGCCGCGCTCGATGTAGGGCGGCAGCGGCACGTGGCCATGCGCCTCGAGCAGGGCGAGCGGGTCGGCCGGGAAGCGCAGCCGGAACAGTGACCCGTCGCTGCCGGCGCGGCCGAGCACCTCGGCGTCGAAGGCGCCGGCGAAGCGGATCGTGCTGCCGGGCTTCGGCGACTTGCTGGCGCGGACCTGGGCCAGCACCGTGCCGTCGGCATCGACGCGCTCGACCAGGGCCTCGACCGCGCCGCCGCTGCCCTTGGTGCCGAGCAGGCGCGCCTTGACGACGCGGGTGTCGTTGACGACCAGGAGGTCGCCCGCCTGCAGCAGGTCGGGCAGTTCGGCGAAGCGCCGATCGGCGGGCGCCGCGCCACGCCCGTCGAGGAGGCGCGAGCCGCTGCGCTCGGCGGCCGGCTGCTGGGCGATCAGGTCGGGGGGCAGCGCGAAGTCGAAATCGGCGAGCCGGAGTGAGGTCGTCATCGAAGGGCAAAATTCTCCCATGGCCCCTGCTCCGCGATCGGCCCCCGAGAAGGCGCTGGAGAAGCTGGGGCTGCGTCGCGACATCGACCTCGCCCTGCACCTGCCGCTGCGCTACGAGGACGAGACCCGGGTCGTGCCCATCGCCTCGCTGCACGACGGCCAGACAGGCCAGGTCGAGGGCACGGTGGGCGAGTCGCGCGTGCAGTTCCGGCCGCGCCGGCAGCTCGTCGTCACGGTCTCCGACGACAGCGGCGACCTGGTCCTGCGCTTGGTCCACTTCTATCCGTCGCATCAGAAGGCGCTCGCCGCCGGCAAGCGCGTGCGCGTGCGCGGCGAGGCGCGCGGCGGCTTCTTCGGGCTCGAGATGGTGCACCCGACCTTCAAGGGCGTGACCGCCGAGACGCCGCTGCCGCAGTCGCTCACGCCGGTGTACCCGAGCACGGTGCAGCTGTCGCAGGCCTTCCTGCGCAAGGCCGTCGAGGCTGGCCTGGCGCGCGCCGACCTCGACGAGCACCTCCCGCCCGGGTACGTCCCGGCAGGGCTGCCGACGCTGCGGGAGGCCCTGGTCCGCCTGCACCACCCCCTGCCCGGCCTCGATGCGGGCGCCCTCGAGGACCGCTCGCATCCGGCCTGGCAGCGGCTCAAGTACGACGAGCTGCTCGCGCAGCAGCTGTCGCAGCTGCTCGCCAAGCGCGAGCGCGAACGGCAGCGCGCGCCTCGGCTCGCGGGCCGTGGCGCGGCGAGCCTGCACGCCGGCCTGCTCGAGGCCCTGCCTTTCAAGCTGACCCCGGCGCAGGAGCGGGTGGCCGCCGAGATCGCCACCGACATCGGCCGCGAGATCCCGATGCATCGCCTGCTGCAGGGCGATGTCGGCTCGGGCAAGACGGTCGTCGCCGCGCTCGCCGCCGCGCGCACGATCGACGCCGGCTGGCAGTGCGCGCTGATGGCGCCGACCGAGATCCTGGCCGAGCAGCACTTGAAGAAGCTGGTCGGCTGGCTGGCGCCGCTCGGCGTCACCGTCGCCTGGCTGACCGGCAGCCGCAAGGGCAAGGCGCGCGAAGCGATGCTGGAGCAGGTGGCCTCCGGCGAGGCGGCGCTCGTCGTCGGCACGCACGCGGTCATCGAGGAGCAGGTGCGCTTCGCCCGGCTCGGCCTGGCGATCGTCGACGAGCAGCACCGCTTCGGCGTCGACCAGCGCCTGGCCCTGCGCGACAAGCTGGCCGGGCTCGACCCGCACATGCTGATGATGAGCGCGACACCGATCCCGCGCACGCTGGCGATGACGCTCTTCGCCGACCTCGACGTCAGCACCATCGACACGCTGCCGCCCGGCCGCACGCCGGTCGTCACCAAGCTGTTCTCCGACGCCAGGCGCGACGAGGTCGTCGCCCGCATCCGCGACGAGGCCGGCCAGGGCCGCCAGGTCTACTGGGTCTGCCCGCTGGTCGAGGCCTCGGCCGCGCTCGACCTGCAGAACGCCACCGCCACGCACGAGCAGCTCTGCGCAGCCCTGCCGGGGCTGCGCGTCGGCCTGCTGCACGGGCGCCTGCGCGCGGCGGAAAAGGCGGCGACGATGGCGCTCTTCGAAAGCGGCCAGGTCGCCGTTCTCGTCGCGACGACGGTGATCGAGGTCGGCGTCGACGTGCCGAACGCATCGCTGATGGTCGTCGAGCACGCCGAGCGCTTCGGCCTGGCCCAGTTGCACCAGTTGCGCGGCCGCGTCGGCCGCGGCGAGGCGGCGAGCGTCTGCGTGCTGATCTACACCACGCCGCTCTCCGACACGGCCAAGGCGCGCCTGAAGGCGATGCTCGAGACCGACGACGGCTTCGAGATCTCGCGCCGCGACCTCGAGATCCGCGGCCCCGGCGAGTTCCTCGGCGCACGCCAGTCGGGCGCGCCGCTGCTGCGCTTCGCCGACCCGCTCACCGACGAGGCCTTGCTGCTGCAGGCCCGCGATGCGGCGGCGCGACTTCTCGACACCCAGCCCGGCGCGGCCGAGCGCCACATCGAGCGCTGGCTCGGCGGCCGCGCCGATTACCTCAACGCCTGAACGGCGACGTCAGCCGCCGCCGCGACGCCGAGCGGCATCGTCAGGTGCCGGCGCGCCTGGCCTCGCCGAGCCGGCCGAGGCGTTCGCGCAAGGCGCGGTGCGGCTTGAAGCCGCGATCGAGCAGCGGCGCGGCGACGCGGGCGAAGGCCGGCCACAGCGCGCGCCGCGTGCGCAGCTGCACTGGCAGCGACGGCCGGGCCCAGCCGCGGGCGACGGCGTCGTCGACCTCGGCCGCGCTCACTACGCCGGCGTCGATCGCCTCGCGCAGGTGCTCGACCCACACATCGCCGTGCCGGTGGCGCGCGTAGACCCAGGGTTGCGTCTCGATGTGCGTGAAGTGGAGCAGGCCGGTGCGGCCGGGCTCGTAGCGGTCGAGCGAGTTCCATTCGACCGGGATGCGTGCCTGCACGCGCTCCGGCGCCTCAAGGCAGACGTTGCCGACGAGCTGGTCGTAGCTGTAGCGGCCCGCGTCGAGGCCCGGGACGATCTCGTCGGGGTTCCAGCGCAGGCGGTCGCAGTCGAGCAGCATGACGCTGAACTGCTTCGGCCGCTTCGGGTCCGACGACGGCGCGTGCAGCACAGTGGCGTCGTCGAAAGGGATCTCCCACAGCTCGCGCAAGTCGCGGAAGACGAGCATGTCGGCGTCGACGTACAGGGCCCGGCCGCGGTAGCCGGCGAGCTTCGGGATCGCGAAGCGGTGGAACGAGAACTCCGTGCGCGGGTGGTTGCGCGGGTCCTCGGGAAAGGGCCAGCGCACGCTCTCCATCGTGTCGAATTCGAGCGGCATCGCGGTGTGCCGGCGCATCGAGAACTGCAGCAGCTTGCAGGCGATCGCCTGCGACGGGTCGGTGCCGACGAAGATGCGCGCCGGCGCGCCGTGGCTGGAAGGAGCAGGGGTCATGGCGGAAGGACGCTCGGTGCGGAAGCGGCTGCCGCCGCGGGGCCCGGCATGACCGCGCCGGCGTCGGGCAGCGCCGCCAGCGGCGCCGCGGCGCTGCGCACGAGCTCATTCTGCAGCGCCCAGCGACCGTCGAGCACGCGCGCCAGCGCGTCGGCGAAGCTGTACGCCGGGATGCCGTACAGGCGCGGCAGGTAGAAGATCGCCGTCGAGATGCCGCCGACACAGGCGGCCAGGCCCATGGACCCGGCGACCAGCTCGACGGGCAGCGCGAACGGCAGGTCGACCTCGCGCATGCGCCCGGGCGGGACCCCCGCGACGAGCTCGGCGAAGAACGGCTCCTGTGCGCGCGGGTGCTCCTTCCACCAGACGTCGTAGCCGCGCTCGAGGACGAGGCCGATCGCCCCGGCATAGATCGCCAGCTCGTCGGTACGGCTCAACGCGCCCCAGCGCGACAGCGTCTGCCCGAGGACGAGGACCGCCGGCCGCGGCAGCGGGGGCAGCGCGTAGGCGGCGACGGCGGGCAGGCTGCGGCAGGCGCCCAGGACCGCACGCAGCCGCTCCGCCGCGACGGCGTGCCGCGGCACGTGGGCCAGCACCTGCGGGCGCGGCCAGAGGTCGCCGAGCAGCATCCAGGTGCCGGCGATGCGGGCGGCGTGGCGCGGGTCGAGCCACCGCTTGTGGCGGCGAAAGCGCCGCACCGGCAGGCGCGCATCGAGCCAACTGCGCAGCAGTGCGGGCAGGCGCGCCGGCCACGTCAGCGAGTGCGGCTCCGGCTCGAAGGGCGTCGGCGGCTGCGGCAGGTACGAGAACAGGCCGTCCTCGTAGACTTGGACGGCGGCCTCGGGCCAGGCCTCCATCGCCAGCTTCTCGGGGGCGCGGGTCAGGAAGCACAGCCAGAGCTCGTCGACCCGCGTCAGGCCGAGGTGCTGGCGCAGGCGCTCCTTCAGGGAGTGGAACGCGGCCTGGCCGATCCTGCGGCGCACCGAGGCCATCAGCTCGAAGGCGTCGACGATGCGGTGCCAGGGCCGCGCCGCGGCGCCGACCTCGCGCATTGCCGTCTTCAAGGCCTCGCTGACGGGAACCGTTTCGTAGAGAACGAGGTGGTCCTCGCAGGCGACGGCCGCGCCTTCGTGCGCGTCGGCCTCGGCGAGGGCCGCCGCGAGCGCGACGACCTGCCAGCTGCCGAGCGCGAAAGCGACGCGGACGCAGGGCGTGCGGCTTACCATGGGCGCCGGGGCCGGGGAGTGCCCCGCCAGGCGAGGTCCGGGCCCGCTGAGGAATCATCCACGGGAGGAAGCGATGTCATTGATCGAGCGCGTGCAATCCATCCTGCTCAAGCCGAAGCAGACCTGGCCGGTGATCGCCGCCGAGGGCGGCGACGTGCCCGGCATCTTCACACGCTACGTGATGATTCTGGCCGCCATCCCTGCCGTCGCCGCGTTCATCGGCATGACGCTGTTCGGCATCGGCGGCTTCGGCCTGACGATGCGCATCCCGGTCGCGGCCGCGCTCGGCAGCATGATCGTCGGCTACGTCATGTCGCTGCTGATGGTGTTCGTGCTCGCGCTCATCGTCAACGCGCTGGCGCCGACGTTCGGCGGCACCAAGGACCAGCTCGCGGCCGTCAAGGTCGTGGCCTATTCGATGACCGCTGCCTTCGTGGCCGGCATCCTCGGCCTCCTTCCGTCGCTGGCCGTTCTCGGCTCGCTGATCGGCCTCGCCTGGGCGATCTACCTTCTCTACACCGGCCTGCCGGTGCTGATGCGCTCGCCGCCCGAGAAGGCCGGCGCGTACACCGCTGTCGTCATGGTCTGCGCCATCGTCGCCGGCATCGTGCTGGCGGCGGTGTCGGCCCTGTTCGTGAATCCGATGGGCATGGGCGGCGTCGGCGGTGTCCGGGGCGCCGGCGCGCCGGCCGGCGACGTGACCCTGAAGGGCCCGGACGGCACCTCGGTGACGATCAACCCGGGCAGCATGGAGGCGATGGCCAAGAAGATGGAAGAGGCGAGCAAGCGCATGGAAGCGGCGCAGCAGTCAGGCGACCAGGCCGCCGCCGGCAAGGCGATGGGCGACATCCTCGGCGCGATGTCCGGCAACGCGAACACGGCGCCGATCCCGGCGGCCGAGCTCAAGGCCCTGCTGCCCGAGGCGCTCGGCGACCTGAAGCGGACTGGCATGGAGGCGAGCAGCGGCTCGGCGATGGGCATCGGCGGCTCCTCGGCCAAGGGCACGTACGGCGGCGCCGACCGCAGCGTAGTCCTCTCGATCACCGACTCGGGCGGCCTCGCGGGCATGGCGGCGATGGCCGGCTGGGCCAACATGACGATGGACAAGGAGACCGACGGCAAGGTCGAGAAGGTCTACAAGGCCGGCAGCCGCACCATCCACGAGGAATACCGGAAGGACGGCAGCCAGGGCGAGATGACGGTGGTCCTCGCCAACGGCATGATCGTCGCCGCCGAAGGCCAGCGCGTCGACATGCCGGCCTTGAAGAAGGCGGTCGACGGCGTCGACCTGGCCCGACTCGAGACCCTGAAGCGGCCGGCCAAGTAGGCGCCGCGGCTCGCAGGACGGCGCCACCGGCCCATGACGCTCACCGAGCTCCGCTATGTCGTCGCCGTCGCCCGGGAGAAGCACTTCGGCCGGGCTGCGGAAGCGTGCTTCGTGTCGCAGCCGACGCTCTCGGTGTCGATCAAGAAGCTCGAGGAGGAGCTCGACGTCCGCATCTTCGAGCGCGGCGCCAGCGAGGTGAGCGTGACGCCGATCGGGGCCGAGATCGTGCGCCAGGCGCAGGCGGTGATCGAGCAGGCGGCCGAGATCCGCGAGACCGCCAAGCGGCGCAAGAACCCGCTCGACGGCCCGCTCGCCCTCGGCGTGATCTACACCATCGGCCCCTACCTGCTGCCCGAGCTCGTGCGCCAGGCCATCGAGCGGGTGCCGCAGATGCCGCTCATGCTGCAGGAGAACTTCACGGCCAAGCTGCTCGAGCTGCTGCGCTCCGGCGAGCTCGACTGCGCCATCATGGCCGAGCCGTTCCCCGACACCGGCCTGGCCGTGGCGCCGCTGTACGACGAGCCGTTCATGGTCGCAGTGCCGAAGAACCACCCGCTGGCCAAGCGAAAGTCGGTCAGCGCCGACGAGCTGAAGCAGGAGAAGATGCTCCTGCTGGGCACCGGCCACTGCTTCCGCGACCACGTGCTCGAGGTCTGCCCCGAGTACGCGCAGTTCTCGCCGCCGGGCGACGTCGGCGGCATCCGCAAGACCTTCGAGGGTTCGTCGCTCGAGACGATCAAGTACATGGTCGCCTCCGGCATGGGCGTGACCGTGGTGCCGCAGCTCTCGGTGCCCGACGATGAGCAGGCGCACATCCGCTACGTGCCGTTCACGGCGCCGGTGCCGACCCGCCGCGTCGTCCTGGCCTGGCGGCGCAGCTTCACCCGCTACGAGGCGATCGCCGCCCTGCGCAACGCCATCTACGCCTGCGAGCTGAAGGGCGTCACCCGCCTGACCGGTTGAGCCCGCGGCCCGCCGCGCCCCGCGCCTATGGCAGGGCTAAGGAAACGCAATTCGCGCCCGGGGCGCATCGCGGGTAGCCTGTCGACTTTCGGCTCGAAGGTTTCTCCATGGCTCACCCTGCCCCTCGCATCAACATCGGCATCGACGAACAGGACCGTCGCGCGATCACCGACGGCCTGGCGAAGCTGCTCGCCGACACCTACACGCTCTACCTGACGACGCACAACTTCCACTGGAACGTCACCGGCCCGATGTTCAACACGCTGCACCTGATGTTCATGGAGCAGTACACGGAGCTCTGGAACGCGGTCGACCCGATCGCCGAGCGGATCCGCTCGCTCGGCTTTCCGGCGCCCGGCTCGTACGCGCAGTTCGGCGCCCTCAGCTCGATCAAGGACGTCCCGGTCGTTCCGCCGCCGGCGCTCGAGATGGTGCGCATCCTCGTCGAGGGCCACGAGGCCGTCGCCCGCACGGCGCGCAGCATCTTCCCCACCGCCGAGAAGGCCGCCGACGAGCCGACCGCCGACCTGCTGACGCAGCGCCTGACGGTGCACGAGCAGACGGCCTGGATGCTGCGCAGCATGCTCGAGTAGGGCGTCGACCTTGCCGCCCCTGCTCGGGCCACGGCCGATGCGCGTGGCCATCGTCACCTTCGACGGCTTCAACGAGCTCGACTCGTTCATCCCCCTCGGCCTGCTGAACCACCTGTCGGTCGAGGGCTGGAAGGCCGAGATCGCCGGGCCGACGCGGCACCTGACCTCGATGAACGGCGTCACCATCGAGGCGCAGCAGCCGCTCGAGTTCGCCAACGAGGCCGACGTCGTCCTCTTCGGCAGCGGCCTCTACACGCGCGCCATCGCCGAGGACAAGGGCCGCACCGGCTCGCTGCTCGATCGCCTGGTGCTCGACCCGCTGCGGCAGACGATCGGTGCCCAGTGCTCGGGCGCCCTCCTGCTCGCCCGGCTCGGCCTGCTCGCCGACATGCCCGCGTGCACCGACCTGACGACGCGGCCCTGGCTGATGCAGGCCGGCGTCCGCGTCGAGGACGCGTCCTTCCACGCCCGCGGCCCGGTCGCGACCGCCGGCGGCTGCCTCGCGTCGCAGTACCTCTCGGCGTGGGTGAT
>NZ_JANODC010000109.1:0-6341 GCF_031412495.1 Rhizobacter sp.
AGGGCCCGGATCGCATACTGGTCCTCCGGGTACATCGAGACGACGAGGACGCGCATCGTCGTGCCCTCGTCCTTGAGCGCGTGAAGGACGTCGAGGCCGCTGCGCCCCGGCAGGTTGATGTCGAGGACGAGCACGTCGGCCGTCTTCTCGCGCATCAGCGCACGCAGCTCGCCGTAGTCGCCGGCCTCGCCGACGACCTCGATGTCGGGTGCGTCGGAAAGCGTGTCGCGGATGCCGCGCCGGATGAGGGCATGGTCGTCGCAGAGGAACACCTTGATCATCGGGCCGCTTCCATGGTCATCAGACATCGGCCCATTGCGAGGGGTCGTAGGACTTGTTCGTCTCCGGCTCGGGCACGTAGGCGCTGTCGGGCGTGTCGAGCGGCACCGAGAGGATGAGCGTGGTACCGCTGGAGCCGCTCGACAGGTCGATCCAGCCGCCGACGGTGGTCGCCCGCTCGTGCAGGCCGCGGATGCCGAACGAGCGCGCCTTGGCGAGATCCTGATCGTCGAGGCCCCGGCCGTTGTCGCTGATTTCGAGCGAGAGCACGCCGCCGGCCATCGACAGGTCCATGTGCACGCGCGTGGCCTGGGCGTGCTTGGTGATGTTGGTCAACGCCTCCTGGGCGGTGCGGTAGGCCACCAGCGGCACGCCGGGCGGCAGCTCGAGCGGCGCCCGCGGCAGCCGGATGTGGCACTCGACGCCGCTGCGCCGCTCGAAGCGCTGCGCGATCCAGGTCAGCGCCGCGGCCAGGCCCTGCTCGAGGATGGCCGGGCGCAGGTTGTGCATGATCCGCTGGCTCGCCTCGACCGCGTGGCTGACCGTCTCCAGCGCCGACTGCACGCGCGAAGTGATCTGCGGCGAGCTCGAGTGGCGCGCGATCCAGGCCAGGTCGAACTTCAGCGCGGTGAGCGAGCCGCCGACGTCGTCGTGGATCTCGCGCGCGATCGCTGCCCGCTCGTGCTCGACGCTGGTCTGCAGGTGCTGGGCCAGCTGGTGCAGCCGCTCCTTGGAGGCGACGAGGTCGCGGTCGGCCTTGATCCGGGCCCGCCTCGTCTCGGCCGCATCCACCGCATGGAGCAGCGCCGGGACGAGCCGTGCCAGGTGGCTCTTCTGCAGGTAGTCGCTGGCGCCGTTGCGCATCGCCTCGACGGCGGTGTCTTCGCCGATCTCGCCCGAGACCAGGATGAAGGGCACCGGCCTCGTCTTGGCCTTCACCGCCTCGAGGGCGAGCAGGCCGGAGAAGCCGGGCAGGTTGTAGTCGGAGACGACGGCGTCCCATGGCTGCTCGAGCGCCTCGAGGAAGTCGCGCTCCGACTCGACCCGGCGGGTATAGGCCTGCAGGCCGCCCCGCTCGAGATGGGCGACGAGCAGCTCGTGATCGACCTCGTTGTCCTCGAGATGGAGGATGCGAAAGACCCGCTCCCTGGGCTGCGCCGGCATGGGCCGCAGTATGCCGCCCGCGCCGGCCGGTTCCGCCGTGACGGCCGTGCAGCCGAGCCGCGTGCGTGCGAATTCGACGCGCGCGTCTACAAATCCGCAGCCTGGCGCAGCGTCTGCACGACGGGCCGGGTCAGCACCTCGCGCAGGCCCCACCAGCCGGCCGCGAGCGCGAGCAGCGCGCCGGCAGCGGCGCCGCCGAGCGGCACCAGCGGCGACGGATTCCAGTCGAACTCGAAGACGTAGCGGGCCAGGGCCCAGCTCACGGCGATCGCCGCGCCCGAGGCGAGCACGCCGGCCAGCGCGCCGACGCCGAGCAGCTCGGCGCGCTGCACCTGCGCCAGCAGCTTGCCGCTGGCACCGAGCGCGCGCATCACGGCGAACTCGCGCGCTCTCGCCTCGCGCGTCGCGCTCACCGCCGCGAACAGCACGACGAGCCCGGCGGCGAGCGTGAAGCCGAACAGGAACTCGACCGCGCGCACGACCTGGTCGAGCACCCGCTGCACCTGCGCCACCGATGCCGAGACGTCGATCGACGTGATGTTGGGGAAGTCGCGGCTGAGCGCGTTGTCGAAGCCCGGCGTCGACGGCGCCTGGTAGGCGGCGATGTAGGTCACCGGCGCGTCGGCCATGGTCCGCGTCGGGAACAAGACGAAGAAGTTGACGCGCATCGACGACCAGTCGACCTTGCGCAGGCTGGTGATGCGGCCCTCGGCGAGGGTGCCGCCCATGTCGAAGCGCAGGGTCTGGCCGAGGCGCAGACCCAGGCTCGCGGCCAGGCCGTCCTCGACGCTGAGGCCGCCGGCTTCGTCGGCCACCCACCGGCCGGCGGCGACGGTGTTGTGCTGCGGCAGGGCGGCGCTGTGGCTCAGGTTGAACTCGCGCTCGACCAGGCGCTTCGAGCGAGGGTCGGCGAAGGCGTCGGGATCGACCGGCTTGCCGTCGATCGCGACCAGGCGGCCGCGGATCATCGGGAACCAGTCGTAGCGGCTCACGCCGGCGGCCGTGATCCGCTCCTGGAAGGCCTGGGCCTGGGCCGGCTGCACGTTGATGACGAAGCGGTTCGGCGCGTCCTTCGGCGTCGCCTGGCGCCAGCTGGCGATGAGGTCGGTGCGCAGGATGGCGAGCAGCACCAGCGCCAGCAGGCCGACCGACAGCGCCGAGACCTGCAGCACGGCGAATGCCGGACGCGCCGCGATCTGCCGCGTGGCCAGCACCAGCCAGCGCGGCCCGCCGACTTCGGGCACCGACCGGCGCAGGACGGCGAGGGCCAGCCACGAGAGCAGCGCGAAGACGCATACCGCCGCGGCGAACCCGCCGACGGCGATGAGGCCGAGCTTCAGGTCGCTCGCGACGGCGAGCAGGAGGGCGGCGAAGCCGACGGCGCCGGCGCCGAGCACGGCCAGCGACGCCGGCTTGATCGCGCCGACGTCGCGGCGGATCACGCGCAGGGGCGGGACCCGGGCCAGCTGCAGCACAGGCGGCAGGCCGAAGCCGAACAGCAGCGTGAAGCCGACGCCGGCGCCGAACAGGGCCGGCCAGACGCTGGGCGGCGGCAGCACCGCCTGGACCAGGCCGGCGAGCAGCCACACGAAGACGTGGTGGACGGCGAAGCCGAGCGCGAGCCCGGCGGCGCTCGCCAGGCAGCCGATGAGGGCGAACTCGATGAAGTACTGCGCCGCGATGGTCCGCTGCGGCAGCCCGAGCACGCGCAGCATCGCGCAGGCATCGAGGTGGCGGGTCGCGAAGTCGCGCGACCCGATGGCCACGGCGACGGCGGCGAGCAGCGCCGCCAGCAGGGCGACCAGGTTCAGGAACTTCTCGGCGCGGTCGAGCGTCTGCCGCATCTCCGGCCGGCCGCTGGCGAGCGACTCGACACGGATGCCGCGGACGGCCGACTTCTTGATCTCGGCCTCCGCCCACTCGACGAACTCGGCCACCTTGGCGTCGTTGCCCGCGCCCGGCGCGGCGACGGCGAGGCGGTAGGTGACGCGGCTGGCCGGCTGGATCAGCCCGGTGGCGGGCAGGTCGGCGGTGTTGAGCATGACGCGCGGGGCGAGGCTCGAAAAGCCGGTGCCGCGGTCCGGCTCGATGACGATGATTCGGGCGATGCGCAGGGTCGCGTCGCCGAGGAGCAGGTCGCTGCCGACCTCGAGGCCGAGCGCGTCGAGCAGGGCCTGGTCGACCCAGGCGGTGCCGGCCGCCGGCGCGCCGGCGACGTCGACCTCGCGTCCGTCCCGGCCCTCGCGCAGGCGCAGCTTGCCGCGCAGCGGGTAGGCGTCGCTCACCGCCTTGACGCTGACCAGCCGGGTCGCCCCGCCCTTGTCGTCGGGGGCGCGGCCCATGCTCGGAAAGCTCGCCGTCGTCGCCGTGACCAGGCCGGCGCTGCGGGCGCGGGCCGAGAACATGTCGGGCGCCGGCTGGTCGCTAGACAGGATGGCGTCGCCGCCGAGGATCTGCCGGGCGTCGCGCTCGAGGCCGCCGTTGATGCGGTCGGCGAAGAAGCCCACCGCGGTCAGCGCCGCGACCGCGAGGGTCACGGCGACGACCAGGAGGCGGAGTTCGCCGGCGCGGAAGTCGCGCAGCAGCTGGCGCCAGCCGAGCTGCCAGGCGCCGGGCCGGCGCGGTGCAGGCGCGGATTCGATCGGTTCGGTCATGCGGCGAACTTACACGAGACGCGAACGATGCGTGCAGGCGGGTTCAACGACGCGCCGGCCCCCCGGTGCTCCAATGACGCATGAACACCACCGCCCTGCCCTCGCTCTTCGTCTCGCACGGCTCGCCCATGATCGCCCTCGAGCCGGGCGCGGCCGGCGCTTTCATGATGCGGCTCGGCCCGGCCCTGGAGGCGCGCTTCGGCCGTCCGAAGGCCATCGTCAGCGTGTCCGCGCACACCGCCGCCGGATCGCCGGTCGTGCTCGCGGGTGCGCAGCACGGGGCGATCTACGACTTCGGCGGCTTCGACCCGCGCCTGCGCACCTTGCGCTACGACGTGGCCGGCGAGCCGGCCCTGGCCGAGCACGTCCGCGGCCTGCTCGAGGGCTCCGGCATCCGCGCGCGCAGCGTCCCCGAAGGCGGCCTCGACCACGGGGCGTGGACGGCGCTGCGCTATCTGTTCCCGAAGGCCGAAATCCCGGTCGTGCCGCTCGCCTTCGCGCCGAGCGATTCGCCGGAACGCCAGTTCCTGCTCGGCGAAGCCCTGGCGCCGCTGGGCCGCGAGGGCGTGCTCGTCATCGGCAGCGGCAGCATCACGCACAACCTGCGCCGCGCCTTCGCCGGCGGCCTGCGCGCACCGATGGAGCAGCCGGAAATTCCGGAGAGCGCCGCCTTCCGCGGCTGGTTCGCCGAACGCGCCGCCGCGCGCGACTGGCCGGCCCTGTTCGCCTACCGCAGCCGTGCCCCGCACGCCGTCGACATGCATCCGACCGACGAGCACCTGCTGCCGTGGTTCGTCGCCGCCGGCGCCGGCGGGCGCAGCGCCGCTCCGGCGCGCCTGCACGACAGCGTGACGATGGGCAGCATCGGCATGGACGCCTACGCCTTCGGCGACGGCGCCGACCGGCTCGTCGGCGCATGACGGTCGCTCAAGCGCGGCGCAGCCGCGCCGGCGAGAGCATCGCCTCGGTCAGGCCGAAGGCGGCGATGCGCGCCGGCAGGGCGCGGCCGAGGATCAGGGCGGCGCAGGCTTCGCCCATCGCCGCCGAGGTCTGGATCCCGTAGCCGCCCTGCGCAGCGACCCAGAAGAAGCCGGGCAGTTCCGGATCGAAGCCGCCGACCAGGTCGCCGTCGGCGACGAACGAGCGCAGGCCGGCCCAG
Source organism: Rhizobacter sp. (assembly GCF_031412495.1). GTDB lineage: Bacteria > Pseudomonadota > Gammaproteobacteria > Burkholderiales > Burkholderiaceae_C > Schlegelella_A. The sequence goes on from NZ_JANODC010000109.1 coordinate 5,257, forward strand.
CGCCGCACGACGCGACGCACGCGCAGCCGGGTCAGGGTCTCGATGCGGTCGACGGCCAGGGCGATGTCGAGCTCCTCCGCCTGCACGTCGTGCGGCTCGACGGCGTCCTCGTTGGCCGGCGAGCCGAGCAGCATGCCGGCGTCCGGCTTGATGTACCAGGTGGGATCGATGCCGGCGACGAGCGGCCAGGCGCCGGTCGCCACGCCATCCGGCGGCGCGAAGACGAAGGCCGACCGGCGCTTGGGCACCAGCCCGATCGGCGTCGCGCCGGCGAGCCCGGCGACGACGTCGCACCAGGCGCCGGCGGCGTTGACGACGATGTCGGCAGCGTGCTCGACGCCACCGGCGGTGACCTGCCAGCGGCCGCCGCGCCGGCCGAGCGCCGTCGCTTCGGCGGCGCAGACGACGCGGCCGCCGTGCTGGCGGATGCCGCGCAGGTAGCCCTGGTGCAGCGCATGCACGTCCATGTCGGCCGCATCGGGTTCGAGCACGGCGCCGAGCAGCTGCTCCGGCCGCAGCAAGGGCACGACGGCCAGCGCCTCGGCCGCATCGAGGCGGCGCCCGCGCTCGCTCACGGAGCGCAGCACCGCCCAGTGCTCGTCGAGCAGCGCCTCCTGGCCCGGCGCCGCCACCAGCATCGCGCCGCGCGGCGACAGGATCGGGTGCTCGGCGAAGCCGGGCGGCGGCCGGTCGAGGAAGGCGCGGCTGGCCATCGTCAGGGCGCGCACCTGGGCCGTGCCGTAGCTTTCGAAGAAGAGAGCCGCCGAGCGGCCGGTGGAGTGGTAGCCGGGCTGGTCTTCGCGTTCCAGAAGCACGACGCGGGCGTGCGGCGCCAGCCAGTAGCCCACCGAGGCGGCGGCGATGCCGCTGCCGACGACGACGACCTCGAGCATGCCCGGGGTCAGCCGACGTGCTTGCCGGGCTGCCAGCCGGCGGCACCGATGGCCCTCTCGGCAACCGCGACCGCTTTCGGCTCGAGCGTCGTTGCCATCGTGTCGTTCCAGCGGTTGAGGTAGCCGAAGAGCGCGATCGTGGCCACGATCTCGACGATCTGGCCCTCGTCGAAGTGGCGCTTGAGCTCGTCG
>NZ_JANODC010000110.1:0-1793 GCF_031412495.1 Rhizobacter sp.
TGCGCGCAGCCCGCACCCGGCCTATGCCGACGAGAACGGCAGCCACGAGCACGCGACCAAGATCCCCGCGTGGGAAATGATCCGCTTCAGCGTCAACATCATGCGCGGCTGCTTCGGCGGCTGCACCTTCTGCTCGATCACAGAGCACGAAGGCCGCATCATCCAGAGCCGCAGCGAGGACTCCGTCATCCGCGAGATCGAGGAGATCCGCGACAAGATCCCGGCCTTCACCGGCGTGATCTCGGACCTGGGCGGGCCGACGGCCAACATGTACCGCATCGGCTGCAAGAGCCCCGAGATCGAATCGGCCTGCCGCAAGCCCAGCTGCGTCTATCCCGGCATCTGCTCCAACCTCAACACCGACCACAGCGCACTGATCCACATGTACCGGCGCGCGCGGGCTCTCAAGGGCGTCAAGAAGATCCTGATCGGCTCCGGCCTGCGCTACGACCTGGCCGTGCAGTCGCCCGAATACGTCAAGGAACTGGTGCAGCACCACGTCGGCGGTTATCTCAAGATCGCCCCCGAGCACACCGAGCAAGGCCCGCTGACCAAGATGATGAAGCCCGGCATCGGCAGCTACGACAAGTTCAAGGCGATGTTCGAGAAGTACTCGGCCGAGGCGGGCAAGAAGCAGTACCTGATCCCGTACTTCATCGCGGCGCACCCCGGCACCAGCGACGAGGACATGATGCACCTGGCGCTGTGGCTCAAGAAGAACGGCTTCCGCGCCGACCAGGTGCAGACCTTCTATCCCAGCCCGATGGCCACAGCCACGGCGATGTACCACTCCGGCCGCAACACGCTGCGCAAGGTGCGGCGCGAGGCGACGGCCGACGACAGCGTGGACATCGTGCGCGGCGAGAAGCGGCGCCGGCTGCACAAGGCTTTCCTGCGCTACCACGACGCCAACAACTGGCCGCTGTTGCGTGATGCATTGAAGGCGATGGGCCGGGCCGACCTGATCGGCAACGGCAAGCATCACCTCATCCCCACGTTCCAGCCGCTCACCGACGGCGGCTACACCAGCGCGCGCCGCAAGAATTCGACCGCGGCCCCGGTGGCGTTGAAGGCCTCGGCACCGGAGGGCTCGAGAGCGCCGGTCAAGCCGGCGCGGGGCCGCATGCTGACCCAGCACACCGGCCTGCCTCCGCGCGTCACCGGCGCCGGCAAGCCGCCGCGCAAGGCGCGCTGAGCCGGCCTCGGCACTTCGCCCGGGCAACTTGTATCGTCAGTGCGCGGGGAAATCACGTGCGCACGCGGCTGGTTCGACGCGATCCCTTTGACGGACCGGGCGGAGCAACGCGCAGCCCGGAGAACATTAGTACTCCAGCCGCTCCGGCCGGATCTCCTGCAGGATCGTCGTCGCGATCTCCTCGATCGACTTGGTGGTGGTGGACAGCCAGCGGATGCCCGAGCGGCGCATCATCGCCTCGGCCTCGGCCACCTCCATCCGGCAGTTCTCCAGCGACGCATATTTGGAATTGGGCCGCCGCTCGTTGCGGATCTCGGCCAGCCGGTCGGGCGCGATCGACAGGCCGAAGATCTTCTTGCGGTGCGGCTCCAGCGCCGGCGGCAGCTGCTTGCGCTCGAAGTCCTCCGGGATCAGCGGGTAGTTGGCGGCCTTCAGCCCGTACTGCATCGCCAGGTAGAGCGAGGTCGGCGTCTTGCCGCTGCGGCTCACGCCCACCAGGATCACGTCGGCCGACGCCAGGTCGCGGTTGCTCTGGCCGTCGTCGTGGGCCAGGCTGAAGTTGATGGCCTCGATCCGGTCGTGGTACTGCTGGCTCTTG
>NZ_JANODC010000111.1:0-3926 GCF_031412495.1 Rhizobacter sp.
GCGGCGGCACGCGGCGCGATCTCGGCGTCGGCGAACTGCTGCACGCTGTCGCGCAGCATGGCGATGGTGTCCCCGAGGTCGAAGGCGAGGCCGGGCAGGTGGGGCATGGAAGTCTCCGGGAACGGCTGGCGCAGGAGCTTAACGCCCGCGCGCCGCGCAGCGGAGTCTCGGCGGTGCCTTCGCTCGCCGGTGGCTCCGGCGAGCGCGTCCGGACAGCACGGCCGGGCCGAGCCCGCCCCGGACGGCCGCGTCGCGGCAAGGACGAATCAGGCCGAGCTGCCGCCCTGCCGTGGGCGCTTGCCCGGGTTCTTCTTGCTCCGCGTCGCGCTGCCGCGCTCGTTGCTGCTCTTCTGGCCGGTGGCCTTCTGGTGCGGCTCGCGCGCCGCGCCGGCGCCGGACGCGCCGGCCGCGTTGCCGATGCCGGTGCCCGGGCCGAGGTCGTCGCCGGACTTGCTCTTTGTGGTCATCGTGATCTCCTTGCCCTCGAGAGAGCAATCGACATGCCCCTGCCTCGCTCCGGAACACGCCTTGCTCGATGCGGCGGGCAGAGGACATCACGAAGAGCACAGAAAGCAGCGCTGCGGGCGATCCCGACTCGACGGCCGAGGTGGATCTCGGCGACCGGACAGCGGTCGAACGCTGGACCCACGCGCTCGGCCTGACCGACGAGGCCCTGCTGAGCGCCGTCCAGGCGGTCGGGACGCGTGTGTACAGGATCAAGGACTACCTGGGTGCGGGCAGCATGGCCGCCGACCCGTCCTCCGGCTGACCGGGCGCCTCATAGAATTTGCCGGTCGCAGCGTCCAGGGGACCGGCTCATGAAGTGCGTACTGGTCGGTTCCCGCTATTTCGGCGCGACCGTGCTCGAGGCCCTGCGCGGCACCGAAGGCGTCGAGTTCTCGTGCGTCGTCGCCCCGGCCGCCGACGATCGCGTCGCGGTGGCGGCACGGGCCGCCGGTCTGCCGGTCTTCGTGCACGAGAACCCGAAGCTCATCCCCGGCGATGCCGTTCCCCCAGGGACCGACCTGATCCTCGCCGCGCACACGCACGCCCGGGTCAGCAACGAGGCGCTCGCCCGCTCGCGGCTCGGCGGCGTCGGCTACCACCCGTCCCTGCTGCCGCGCCACCGCGGCATCGCCGCCGTCGAGTGGACCATCCTCGAGGGCGACGCGATCGCCGGCGGGACGGTCTACCACCTGGCCGACGGCTGGGACGCCGGCGCCATCGCCGCCCAGGACTGGTGCTTCGTGGCCAAGAACGAGACGGCGCGCGAGCTGTGGGAGCGGGCCCTGGCGCCGATGGGGCTCGACCTGCTCGGCCGCGTCGTCCGCCACGCCCGCGACCACGGCGAGCTGCCGGCCAAGGCCCAGGACCCGCGCTTCGCGACACGCGCGCCGATGCTGCGCAAGGCGGTCGTCCTCACCGAGCCGGATCCGCAGGCGACGACGTCGCTCATCGTCACCGTGATGGGCCCCGACCGGCCCGGCATCGTCAGCCTGCTCTCGGACAAGGCGCAGCGCTTCGGCGCCAACTGGGCTTCGAGCCGCCTCGGCAACCATGCCGGCGAATTCGCCGGCGTCGTCCAGTTCGAGGTGCCGCGCGACAACGCCGAGCCCCTGGCCGCCGGCCTGCGCGGGCTCGAGGCCTCGTCGGGCCTGCGCCTGGTCGTGGCCCGCAGCGACGGCGCGGCGACGCCGGGCGGGCTGCGCGGCATCGACGTCGAGCTGGTCGGCGACGACCGCCCGGGCATCGTCAGCAGCCTGACCCGCATGCTGGCCGAGAGCGGCGTCAGCGTCGAGAACCTGCACACCGGGATCATGGGCGACCCCGCCGCCGGCAAGCGCACGTTCAAGGTCGACGCGCACCTGCTCGTGCCCAGGAACCTCGACACCGAGACCCTGCGCAGCCGGCTCGAGGCGCTGGCCAGCGAGATGACGCTGGACATCGGCCTCGGCGAGCGGCCGCGACCGCCGGCCTGAGGCCGACTCAGCCGGCGCGCAGTGCCGCCGGGTTCACGACGTGGATGGGGCGGCCCTCGACGTAGGCCAGGATCTGGTCGAACACGTCGGCGAACTGGATCTCGTACTCGTCGCGCGACACGTAGCCGATGTGCGGCGTGCAGACGACGTTGTCCATGCGCAGCAGCGGGTGCTGCGGGTCGCGCAGCGGCTCCTGCTCGAAGACGTCGACCGCGGCGCTGCCCGGCCGGCCGGCCTGCAGCGCGGCGACCAGGGCGCCCGGGGCGACCAGCCCGGCCCGGCTGGTGTTGACGAAGAGCGCCGTCCGCTTCATCCGCGCCAGGTCGGCGGCACCGACGATGTGCCGCGTCGCGTCGACCAGGCGCAGGTGCAGGCTGAGGACGTCGGCGCTGGCGAAGAGATCGGCCTGGCTGGCCGCGGCTGCATGGCCGTCGGCCTCGGCGCGGGCCCGCGAGGCCGCGCTCGACCAAACCCGCACCGCCATGCCGAAGACCCGGCCGTAGGAGGCGACTTCGCTGCCGATCCGGCCGTAGCCGAGGATGCCGAGCGTCTTGCCGCGCAGGCTGCTGCCGACGCCCGTCTGCCAGGTGCCTTGCTTCAGCGCCGCCGCCTGCTGCGGGATCTGCCGCATCGCGGCGATGACCAGGCCCCAGGTCAGCTCGGCCGCCGCGTACGACGGCGCACCCGGATGCTGGCTCGACGAGACGACGACGCCTTGCGCCGTGCAGGCGGGGATGTCGATGTGCGGATAGACGCTGCGCTGGCTGATCAGGCGCAGCTTCGGCAGGCGGGCGAGCAGGGGCGCCCGGATCTGCGTCCGCTCGCGGATCAGGACCAGCGCCTCGGTGTCGCGCAGGCGCTCGGCGAGGACGTCGTCGTCCTGGACGTGGTCGGTCCAGACGGTCACGTCGTGGCCGTCGAGCTTGCCGAAGCAGGGCAGCGTGCGCAGGGTGTCGAAGTAGTCGTCGAGGATGGCGATGCGCATGGCGGGCTCCGGTCGGTCGTGGCGATGATGCCGGCTCTTGAAAAGCTTTCGGCCGGCCCCTAGCTTCGGAACGCTGCGGAACACGGCACCCGCCTCGACCGCAGGCTGCCGGGCGTGCGGCCGCCCGGCGGCGGGCATGGACATGGGGTCGCTGCCCGCTCTTGATTCGGCTGCCGAACAGGAGAGATCGATGATCGGTTCATTCCAGATCGCCGGGGACCTGTTCCCCGAGCTGGCCAGGCTGCAGCAGCACCTGGACCAGGTGTTCCAGACCGGCGCGGCGAGCAACATCCGGGCCCTGGCGCGCGGCACCTTCCCGGCGGTGAACGTGGGCAGCTCGCCCGACACCGTCGAGGTGATCGCCTTCGCCCCCGGCGTCGACGCCAAGTCGCTGCAGGTCACAGTCGACAAGGGCCTGCTGGTGATCGCCGGCGAACGCAACAGCGAAACGCCCAAGCGCAACGAAGGCGACACCGTCTACGCGCAGGAGCGCTTCGCCGGCACGTTCCGGCGCGTGATCGCCCTGCCCGACGACGCCGACCCGGCCAAGGTCGAGGCGCGCATGCGCGAAGGCGTCCTGCACGTCACGGTGGCCAAGCGCGAGTCGTCGAAGCCCCGCCAGATCACGGTCAACTGATGGGAAAGGACAACAAGGAGACTGTCATGAGCGACAACACCTCTGTGACGAAGACCGACCAGGCCAGGAACGCGCCGCAGCAGGCACTGGTGCCGGCGGTCGACATCGTCGAGAACGGGAGCGGCATCACCCTGCTCGCCGACATGCCGGGCGTGTCGAAGGAGCGCCTGCAGATCCGCGTCGACGGCGAGAACCTGACGATCGAAGGCGCCGCCGAGGTGCAGGTGCCCGAGCACATCGAGCTGCTGCACAGCGAGCTGCGCACGCCGCTGTTCCGGCGCAGCTTCACGCTGAGCCGCGAGCTCGACTCGGCCAGGATCGAGGC
>NZ_JANODC010000112.1:0-7380 GCF_031412495.1 Rhizobacter sp.
CATCGGCGCCGACGAGCAGCGGGCGCAGACGCTCGGCGTCGACACCCGGCTCGTCAAGACCCTCGGCTTCGCGCTGACGGCGGCCTTCGCCGGCGCCGTGGGTGCGGCGATGAGCGTGCGCTGGACCTACATCGACCCGGCGACCGTGTTCAGCCCCTTCATCGGCTTCCAGACGGTGCTGATCGCGCTCGTCGGCGGCGCCGCCACGCTGTGGGGGCCGCTGCTCGCCGCGATCGTCTTCAGCGTCCTCGCCGAGACGCTTCGCCTGCAGCTGCCGCAGCTCTACATGATGGCGCTCGGCCTGCTGCTGATCCTCTCGGTGATCTACCTGCCCGGCGGGCTGGCGTCGCTGCGCTGGCCGCGGTTCGGGGCGGGGCGGGCACCGTGAGCGACGTGGTTCTCGAGGCCGTGGGCGTCAGCGTCCGCTTCGGCGGGCTGCTCGCCGTCGACTCGGTCAGCGCGAGCTTTCGGGCCGGCGAGCGGGTCGGCATCATCGGGCCGAACGGCGCCGGCAAGACCACCTTCTTCAATGCCCTCTCGGGCGTGCAGGCGCTGACCGCCGGCCGCATCCGCGTCGGCGGCGACGACCTCACCGGCGCGGCGCCGCACCGGTTCGCCCGCCATGGTGTTGCCCGCACCTTCCAGACGCCGCGCGTCTTCGCCGGCCTGTCGGTGGCGGTCAATGTCGCCTTCGGGCGCGAGTTCGCCGGACGCGTCCGCGCCGTGGCGGCAGGCGTCGCCGGCGATCCGCCGGGCACCGGCTCACGTGCTGCCGATCGCGTCAACGCGCGGGCCGACGTCGCTGCCTTGCTCGACCGTCTCGGCCTTGCGGCCGAGGCCGAGCGCCCCGCCGCCGACCTGACGCCGTCGCAGCAGCGCCTGCTCGAGATCGGCATGGCGCTGGCCACGCGGCCGCGCATTCTGCTCCTCGACGAGGTCGCCGCCGGCCTCACCGAGGCCGAGCTCGAACGCACCGCGCTCCTCATCCGCCGCCTCGGCGACGACTTCGGCCTGGCCGTGGTCTGGATCGAGCACGCCGTGACGACGCTGCTGCGCCACGTCGATCGGGTGATCGTGCTGCACCAGGGCCGGACGCTGGCCGACGCGGCGCCGGCCGAGGTCGTGCGCGACCCCGCCGTGATCGAGGCCTACCTCGGCGACGAGATGGCCGAGCCGGCATGAGCCCGGCAGACCGTGCGGCGAGCGCGCGCCTGGCCCTCGAAGGCGTCAGCGCCGGCTACGGCAGCTTCCTCGTCGTCCGCGACCTCGACCTGCATATCGAGCCCGGCCTCACCGTCGTGCTCGGTCCGAACGGCGCCGGCAAGACGACGCTGCTGAAGGCGATCGCCGGCCTGATCCCGCGGCTGGGCCGGATCACGCTCGACGGCGTGGCGCTGCCGCCAGAGCAGCCGAGCGTGGCCGTGCGCCGCGGCCTCGCCCTCGTCGCCGAGGGCCGGCAGCTGTTCGGGCAGATGACGGTGACCGAGAACCTCGAGCTCGGCGGCTGGCTGGTCGGCCGCGACGAGCGCCGGCGCCGACTGGCCCAGGTGCTGCGCGACTTCCCCCGCCTCGCCGAGCGCGCCGGCCAGCTCGCCGGCACGATGAGCGGCGGCGAGCAGCAGATGGTCGCCGTCGCCCGGGCCCTCATGTCGGCGCCGCGCCTGCTCCTGCTCGACGAGCCGTCGCTCGGCCTGGCGCCGCGCATGGTCGACGAGCTGCTCGCCATCGCCCGCCGCATCGCCGACGCCGGCACGACCGTGCTGCTGGTCGAGCAGAACGTGCGCAAGGCCCTCGCCGTCGCCGACCGCGGCCATGTCCTCGAGCGCGGCCGCATCGTCGCCAGCGGTTCGGCGGCGGAGCTGGCCCGCTCCGCAGCCATCCACCACGCCTACCTCGGCGGCGCGCCGTCGCCGCCCACCCCCCTCATGCCCCAGGAGAAGCCCATGTCCGATCTGTCCATGCTCATCAACGGCCTTGCCGCCGGCGCTCGCGGCGGCGCCACCTTCGAACGCCGCAACCCGCTCGACCAGCAGGTCGTGACGCGCGCTCCCGCGGCCAGCTCGGAGGACGCGGTCGGCGCCGTCGAGGCCGCGGCCGAAGCGTTCAAGACCTGGAGCCAGACCGGCCCGGGCGAGCGCCGCGCCCTGCTGCTGAAGGCGGCCGACGCCCTCGAGGCCAAGGCGCCGCAGTTCATCGCCGCGATCGCCGCCGAGACCGGCGCCAGCGCCGGCTGGGCCGGCTTCAACGTCATGCTCGCCGCCGGCATGGTGCGCGAGGCGGCGTCGATCACGACGCGGATCGCCGGCGAGATCATCCCGTCCGACGTGCCCGGCTCGCTGGCGATGGGGATTCGCCAGCCGGCCGGCGTCGTGCTCGGCGTCGCGCCCTGGAACGCGCCGGTGATCCTGGCCACGCGCGCCATCGCGACGCCGCTGGCCTGCGCCAACACGGTGGTCCTGAAGGGCAGCGAGAGCTGCCCGCGGACCCACTGGCTGATCGTCGAGGCCTTCCAGGAGGCGGGCTTTCCGCCCGGCGTGCTGAACTACGTGACGAACGCCCCCGCAGACGCCGGCGCGGTGGTCGAGGCGATGGTCGCGCACCCGGCGGTGCGGCGGGTCAACTTCACCGGCTCGACGCGGGTCGGCAGGATCATCGCCGCGATGTGCGCGAAGCACCTGAAGCCGGTCGTGCTCGAGCTCGGCGGCAAGGCGCCGTTGGTCATCCTCGACGACGCCGACATCGACGAGGCGGTCAACGCCGCGGCCTTCGGCTGCTTCGCCAACTCGGGGCAGATCTGCATGAGCACGGAGCGCGTCATCGTCGACGCGAAGATCGCCGACACCTTCGTCGACCGCTTCGTCGCCAGGGCCAAGGCGCTGCCGCTCGGCGACCCGCGCGGCAAGGACCCGGTGGTGCTCGGCTCGGTGGTCGGCATGGGCACGGTCGAGCACTGCAACGCGCTCATCGACGACGCGCTCGCCAAGGGCGCCAAGCTCGTCTGCGGCGGCAAGGCCGAGAACACGCTGATGCCGGCGACGCTGCTCGACCACGTCACGCGCGAGATGCGCATCTTCCACGAGGAGACCTTCGGCCCCGTGAAGTGCATCGTGCGGGTCAGCGGCGTCGAGGCCGCCGTGGCCTGCGCGAACGACAACGAGTACGGCCTCTCTGCAGCCGTGTTCGGCCGCGACATCGGCCGCGCCATCAACGTCGCGCGACGCATCGAGTCGGGCATCTGCCACGTCAACTCGTCGACCGTGCACGACGAGGCGCAGATGCCGTTCGGCGGCATGAAGGGCTCGGGTCTCGGCCGCTTCGGCGGCGGCGCCGGCATCGCCGAGTTCACCGACCTGAGGTGGATCACCGTGCAGACGACGCCGCGGCACTACCCCTTCTGACGAGCGGCGGCCCAGCCGCCGATCTCAGCGCCTCGCCGTCATTGCCAGCCGGACGACACCAGCAAGGCGTACGCAGCCTCGGCTTCCTTCTGGTGCGAATAGGGCGTCGGGTGCACGCTGTCCGAGAAGGCGTACTGGCTGCTGGCGGCGACCACGTTGGTCGAGTTGCAGACAATCGACGAGCCGCCGAACGGGTTGTTCGCGCAGGCCATGTCAGTGACGTTGGTGTAGCCGTACTTCGCGGGATTGGCGGCGGCGTCGTTGGAGATCGCGTAGTCGTCGAGGATCACCACGCCGGCGGTCCCGTTCAGGCCGGCCGACAGCTGGCTGTTGAACGCCTGCGTCATGTTGGTGATGAGCCCCTGCGTCCCCGCGTCGAGGCTGCGGCCGTACGGCGTGACGTTGATGTTGCCCAAGTTGCGCACGACGACGTACTTCGCGCCCTTGGCGACGATCAGCGTCTTGATGTAGCCGGCGAGCTCGGTCCCCGCCTGGCCCATCGCCGTGACCGCGGCCTGCCCGGCCGCGTTGGTCGCGGCGGCGCCACCGAGCGCGACCGTGTCGAGCACGCTCTGCGGCCAACGGGCGATGGTGCCGGCGCCGACGGCAGCGGCACCGCCGCCCGCGGCGCTGCCCACGCCGTTGAGCTGCATGAAGGCGTCGTTGCCTCCTGAGTTGACGGTGACGAGCTCGTTGCCGCTGTAGCTGCCGCCCACCCGGGTCAGGTGCCGGTTCATCTGCTCCATCAGCGAGTTCGCCATGAAGCCGAGGTTCTGCTGGCCGAAGGCCTGCAGCGCCACGCCGTTCGGGCCGCTGCCTTCCGAAGTGACCCGGCTGCTGCCCTGCGCGTAGTTGGTGCAGCCGGCGACGTCGGTCACCGGCGCGCCGGTGATACCCGCCTGATTCGGCAGCAGGCCGGTGCGCGCTGCGCACTGGGCCGGCGCGTTGACCCTGACGGCCAGGTTCTCGGTCCAGGTGTAGCTGCTGCTGCCGGCGCCGTTGACGGTGAACTTGCCGCCGCCGAGCGCGGCGACGGTGCCGACGTTGTAGGTGCCGGCATCGCTCAGGCTGTCGCCGAACGAGACGACGGAGGTGAACTGGACCTTGTCGTCGTCGTCGCTGCCGCCGCAGGCGGCGAGGAGGGCGGCGGCGGCCAGGGCAATGCTCAGGATCGGTTTCATCGGCTATCCATCGAAGTGATGGCCCATCGTAGAGGCACCGAGGGCGGACCGACACCGGGATTGCCATGGGTGCGCGAGCGCATGCCTTAGAGTGAGGAAGGCGGCCGCGGCTCTTTTTCGCCCGGCCCGACCGAGCCCTCTCCACGCGGCATCCCCCATGCACAAGCGCAGCGCCGTTCTTCTCCTGAACGTGGCCCATGCGGTGGACCACATGTTCCTGCTGATCTTCGCCACCGCCGTGGCCAGCATCGCTGCCGAGTTCGGCTTCGCCCGCTGGGAAGACCTGATGCCCTTCGGTGTCGGCGCCTTCGTGATGTTCGGTTTGGGCTCGCTGCCGGCCGGCCGGCTCGGCGACCTCTGGGGCCGCCGCGCCATGATGGTCGTGTTCTTCTTCGGCATCGGCGCGTCGTCGCTGCTGGCCGCGCTCGCGCAAGGGCCCTGGCAACTGGCGGCGGCGCTAACCCTCATCGGCACGTTCGCGTCGATCTACCATCCGGTGGGCATTCCGATGCTGCTGCAGGGCGCGTCGCGTCCGGGCGCGACGATCGGCCTCAACGGCCTGGCCGGCAACCTGGGCATCGCCGTGGCCGCGGCCCTGACCGGCCTGCTGACGCAATGGTTCGGCTGGCGGGCGGCGTTTGCCGTGCCCGGCGTCGCCTGCATGGCGATGGGGGTGCTCTTCATGCGCGTCGTCCCGCGCGAGACCGAGTCGCCGGCCCGGCGCAAGGGAGGTGCCCAGAAGCGGCTGTCCCGCTCGGCGGTGGGGCGGGTGCTGGCCGTGATGACGCTGGCGTCGGCCACCGGCGGCATCCTGTTCAACCTCACCACCAACGGCAACACGCAGCTGCTGACCGAGCGCTTCCGCGGCGTGATGAGCGACCCGGCGACGCTCGGCCTGCTGCTGGCGAGCATCTACGCGGTGGCGTCGCTGGCCCAGGTGGTGGTCGGCCGCCTGATCGACCGCGTCGCGCTCAAGCCCCTGTACCTGAGCGTCGCCCTGCTGCAGGTTCCGGTGCTGCTCTTCTCGTCGCAGCAGACCGGCTGGTGGCTCTATGCCGGCATGCTCGGCATGATGATCTCCATCTTCGGCGCCATCCCGTTCACCGACGCGATGATCGCCCGCTACGTCGACGACCGCATGCGCTCGCGCGTGGCCGGGATGCGGCTGGCCATCTCGCTCGGCATCAGCTCGCTTGCCGTGTGGCTGCTCGGCCCGCTCGTCAAGGGCATGGGCTTCGACACGCTGCTGCTCGTCCTCGCCGGCGTGGCGCTGTGCACCGCCTTCACGGTGCTGTGGCTGCCTTCTGAGGAGTCGGCTGCGGCGACGGCACCGGCCTAGCTCCCGCTGCTCGCGTTAACCCTAGCTATCTCTTTTCGGGATAGCTCGTCGGCGATGGATTGAACTTCACGCCCCCCGCGCCCCGACCTATCGTGCGCCCGTCGACCGCACCGACATCCGTGCGGAGCCTGCATAACAGCCTGGAGGTGAACATGCTCTTCCGAACCGCATCCGTTGCCGGCCTTGCCGCCGCCGCGCTCGTCGTCGCCGCGCCGGCAGGAGCCCAGAAAGGCCCGCTGCAGAAGATCGGCAAGGGCGAGGGCCGGGTCGACATCGTCGCCTGGGCCGGCTACATCGAACGCGGCGCGACCGACAAGAAGTTCGACTGGGTCACCGACTTCGAGGCCAAGACCGGTTGCAAGGTCAACGTGAAGACCGCCGGGACCTCGGACGAGATGGTGGCGCTGATGAACGAGGGCGGCTTCGACCTCGTCACCGCGTCGGGCGACGCGAGCAGCCGGCTGATCCGCGGCAAGAAGGTCGCCCCGATCAACGTCGCCTTGCTGCCGAGCTACAAGAACATCGACCCGCGGCTGCAGAAGGCCTCCTGGCACTACGAGAACAACGCCCACTACGGCGTGCCGTACCAGTGGGGCTGGAACGTGCTCATGTACAACACCCAGGTCTTCAAGGACAAGGCGCCGACCAGCTGGAGCGTGGTGTTCGAGGAGACGACGCTGCCCGACGGCAAGAGCAACAAGGGCCGGGTGCAGGCGTTCGACGGGCCGATCCACATCGCCGACGCCGCGCTCGACCTGATGAAGAAGAACCCGGCGCTCGGCATCAAGGACCCGTACGAGCTGAACGAGGCGCAGTACAAGGCCGCGCTCGACGTCCTGCGGGCGCAGCGCAAGATCGTCGGCAAGTACTGGCACGACGCCTTCGTCCAGATCGACGACTTCACCAACGAGGGCGTCGTCGCTTCGGGCTCGTGGCAGTTCCAGGCCAACATCCTGAAGAGCAAGAACCGCCCGATCGCCACGACCATCCCGATCGAAGGCGCCACCGGCTGGGCCGACTCGACGATGCTGCACGCCGAGGCGAAGAACCCCAACTGCGCGTACATGTGGCTCGAGCACTCGCTCAATCCCAAGCTGCAGGGGGATCTGTCGGCCTGGTTCGGCTCGGTGCCCGCGGTGCCGGCCGCCTGCAAGGGCAATGCGCTGCTCACCGACGACGGCTGCGCGCGGCAGGGCTACAACGACTTCGACCGGATCTCCTTCTGGAAGACGCCGACGACGCAGTGCAAGAGCCAGAACAACCAGTGCGTTCCGTACCACAAGTGGGTCAGCGACTACATCGCCGTGCTCGGCGGCCGCTGAGGCGCTGACGGCTCGGGCGCCGGCGCGATGACCGCGGCGGTGACACTGGAGAACGTCACCTGCGTCTTCGGCAAGGGCGCGACGGCCGTGCGCGCGGTCGATGGCGTCGACATGACGATCGCGTCCGGCGAGTTCTTCAC
>NZ_JANODC010000113.1:0-10316 GCF_031412495.1 Rhizobacter sp.
GAGACGATGAACTTGAGCGCCACCTGGGCCCAGCTGTCGCAGTCGATCTCGGCCGCCCACGCCGGCAGGCGGTGCCGCTGCAGCTGGCGGATCAGGTCGCCCTGGCGAAACGGCCGGTTGGCGATGACGGCAATGCCGCGCTCCCTGGCCAGCGGCAGGATGCGCTGCTCGACATCGCGGTCGAGGACGTTGTAGCTGACCTGAACGAAATCGATCGGCTGGGTCGCCATGATCTGCTCGATCTCGCGGTGGCGCCGTCCTTCCGAGGTGGTGATGCCCACGTAGCGGAGCCGCCCCGCCGCCTTCATGGCCAGCAGCGTCGGCAGATGATCCTGCCAGGCGAGCAGGTTGTGCACCTGGAGCAGGTCGAAGCGCGCCACGTTCCAGAGCCGGCGCGATGCCTCGATCTGGGCCGGCCCGCGCGCTCCGGGCGAGACCCAGAGCTTGTCGGCGGCGATGACGCGCGCCGCCCCTCCGCTCTTCGCCAGCCCGTGTCCGACGACGGCCTGCGACGAGCCGTACATGGGCGACGAATCGATCATTCGCCCGCCGGCGGCGAAGAAGGCCTGCGTGACCTCGGCGCAGGCGTCGCGGGCGACAGCGTCGTCGCCGACGTTGAAGGTGATCCAGGTGCCGAGGCCGACGACCGGCAGCGCTTCGCCGCTGGACGGGATCGGCCGGGACAAGGGCGGGGCCGCGGGTGCGGCCTGAGCAGACGCGCACCGCGGCCATGCGCCGGCGCTGGCTGCGGCCGCAAGACCGCTTAGGAAGCTTCGGCGCGTGGGCGCACGGACCTTCGGCATCACGGACGGATCCATCGTTGCCGCCGACCTTAGCGAAAAGCGGAGCGCCACGGGATCGCGAGCTTGTTCCCGTGAATTCATTAACGTATAACTTGTCGAATGCCGCCGGTCGTCCAGCATCGCGTCGAACTCGACGCCCTCGCCTTCGTGGGCCGCGGGCTGGTTCGACCCGAGTGCGTCCTCGCCACCCGTCGCGGCGACCTCTACACGGCCGACTGGCGCGGCGGCGTCGCCCGCATCGCCGCCGACGGTGCGACCTCCATGTGCGCTGGACAGTTGCCTGGCGGCCGGGCGCTCCGTCCGAACGGGATCGCCCTCTGTGCCGACGGCGGCTTCCTGCTCGCCGACCTCGGCGAGCGGATCGGCGGCGTCTTCCAGCTCCAGCCCGACGGCGCGGTGCGGCCGTGGCTCGAGCGTGTCGACGGCGTCGAGCTGCCACCGACCAACTTCGTCTGCGAGGACGCCGCCGGACGCGTCTGGGTCACGGTGAGCACGCGCCGCGTGCCGCGCGCCGACGCGTACCGGGCCGACGTGGCCGACGGCTTCATCGTCCTCGTCGACTCGCGCGGCGCGCGCATCGTCGCCGAGGGGCTCGGCTACACCAACGAAGCCCTGCTCTCGCCCGACGGCCGGTGGCTCTACGTGAACGAAACCTTCGGCCGCCGCCTGAGCCGGTTCCGCGTCGGCGCCGATGGTTCGCTCGGACCGAAGGAGGTCGTCGCCGCCTTCGGCCACGGCTGCTACCCGGACGGCCTGGCCTTCGATGCCGAGGGGCAGGTCTGGATCACGAGCATCGTCAGCAACCGGGTCCTGCGCGTGGCGCCCGACGGCAGTGTCGCCACCGTGCTCGAGGACGCCGACGCCGCCCACGTCGACGCCTGCGAGGCGGCCTATCTCGGCGGAACGCTGGGCCGCGAGCATCTCGACCGCGCCGCCGGAAGGATGCTGAAGAACATCTCGAGCCTGGCCTTCGGCGGCGCCGACCTGCGCACCGCGTACCTGGGCTGCCTGCTCGGCGATTCGATCGCCTCGTTCCGCACGACCGTCGCCGGCCACCCGCCAGTGCACTGGGATCGCTGACGATGCCGGGCTCCGCAAGCCACAAGCCCGTGCCGCCCGGCCCGCGTGCCGAGCCGCCGAGGCGCACGCCACGCGGCGCTGCGGCTGCCGACGGTCCTCGCGGCAGCCGCGTCGAGGAAGCGTACGTCGCCGTCCGCCAGCGCATCCTGGACAACGTCTACGCGCCCGGCCACCAGGCGCTCGAAGGCGACCTCGCCGCCGAGCTCGGCATCAGCCGCACGCCGGTGCGCGAGGCGCTGATCCGCCTCGCCAACGAAGGCCTGGTCGAGGTGGTGCCGCGACACGGCATGCGCGTCCTGCCGGTCTCGCCGACCGACATGCGCGAGATCTACGTCGTGCTGACGGCGCTGGAGTCGTGCGCCGCGGAGACGCTGGCGCTGCGTCGTCCCGCCGACGCCGAGCTGCAGCCCCTGGTCGAGGCGACCCGGCTCATGACGCGGGCGCTGAAGGCCGACGACCTCGACGCCTGGGCCGCCGCCGACGAGCGCTTCCACCAGGGCCTCGTCGAGCTGACCGGCAACCGCACGCTGATCGACGCCGTGGCCCGCCTCGGCGACCGCGTCCACCGCGCGCGCATGTTCACCCTGCGCCTGCGCCCGAAGCCGGTCACCTCGACCCAGGAACACCTCGCCCTGCTCGAGCGGATCCGCGCCGGCGATGCGCGCGGCACGGTCGAGGTCAACCGCGCCCACCGCGAGCGCGCGTCGCGGGAGCTGCTCGCCATCTTCGAGCGCTATCGACTGAAGCAGATGTGAACGGAGCCCCCACGACATGACCGCCCAGACCTTCGACATCTGCGTGCTGCCCGGCGACGGCATCGGCGTCGACGTCATCGACGCGACCCTGCCGCTGCTCGACAAGCTGCAGCGCGGGGCGCCGTTCGCGTTCCGCTTCGCCACCCACCCGGCCGGCGCGCAGCACTACCAGGCCACCGGCGTGGCCCTGCCCGAGCCGACGCTGGCCGCCGCGCGCACTGCCGACGCGATCCTCTTCGGCGCCATGGGCTGGCCGGCGATCCGCTACCCGGACGGCACCGAGATCGCGCCGCAGCTCGACCTGCGGGTCGAGCTCGAGCTCTACGCCGGCGTCCGCCCGGCGCGCGCCCTTCCCGGCATCCCGCTGCCGCTCGCTGACCCGCGGGCGCGGACGATCGACCTGGTGGTGGTCCGCGAGTCGACCGAAGGCCTGTTCGCATCGCGCGGCAAGGGAACCATCGACAACGACGAGGAAGCGCGCGACACCATGGTCATCACGCGGCGCGGCTCCGAGCGGGTGCACGACTTCTCCTTCCGCCTCGCGCAGCGGCGCAAGAAGCGCGGCCGGCCCGGCATCGTGACCTGCGTCGACAAGGCCAACGTGTTCCGGTCGATGGCCTTCTTCCGCAAGATCTTCGACGAGCGGGCGCTGGCCTTCCCCGACATCGAGGCGCGCCACCATTACATCGACGCGACCGCGCTCGACCTGATCAGGAAGCCCTGGGACTTCGACGTCATCGTCACCGAGAACATGTTCGGCGACATCCTCTCGGACCAAACGGCGGCACTCGTCGGCGGCATGGGCATGGCGCCCTCGGGCGACATCGGCGACCGGCACGCCCTGTTCCAGCCCTGCCACGGCTCGGCGCCCGACATCGCCGGCCAGGGCAAGGCCAACCCGATCGCCACCATCCTGTCGGCGGCGCTGATGCTCGACTGGCTCGCCGACAGGAGCGGCATGGCGGCGCTGGCCGACGCGGCCGAGCGCATCGAGCGAGCCGTCGACACCGTCTTCGCCTCCGGGCGGATCGTTCCCTACGAGTTCGGCGGCCGCGACGGCACGCGCGCCATCGCCGACGCCGTGGCGTCGAACCTCTGATGGCCGGGCTGCGCATCGCCGGCGTCGGCGCCGGCTACTTCAGCCGGTTCCACCTCGAAGGCTGGCGCGACGTCGCCGAGGCCGAGGTCGTCGCCTGGTGCGACAGCGACCCGGCGCGCGCCGACACCGTCGCGAGCGCATTCGGCATCGCCCGCGTCTTCGCCGACGCCGAGTCGATGCTCGATGCCGTGCAGCCCGACCTGCTCGACATCGTCACGCCGCCGCCGTCGCACGCGGCGCTGGTGGCGGCGGCGCACGGACGCGGCATTCCGGTGATCTGCCAGAAGCCGCTGACGCCGTCCTGGGGCGAGTCGCAGGCGCTCTCCGACGCCGTCGACCGTAACGGCACGCTCTGCGTCGTGCACGAGAACTTCCGCTTCCAGCCGTGGTACCGCGAGGCGAAGCGCTTCATCGAAGCCGGCCGGCTCGGCACGCCGCATTCGATCGCCTTCCGGCTGCGGCCCGGGGACGGCCAGGGGCCGCGCGCCTACCTCGACCGTCAGCCTTACTTCCAGCAGATGCCGCGCCTGCTCGTCGTGGAGACCGCGATCCACTGGATCGACACCTTCCGATTTCTTCTCGGCGAGGTCGCGGCGATCACGGCCCGCATGCGCAGGATCAATCCGGTCATCGCCGGCGAGGACGCGGCCTACCTGCTGCTCGAGTTCGACTGCGGCGCGACCGGCCTGTTCGACGGCAATCGGCTCAACGACCACGTGGCCGGGGATCCGCGCCGGACGATGGGCGAGATGTGGCTCGAAGGAACGGCCGGGGTCCTCCGCCTCGACGGCGACGCACGCCTGTTCTGGAAGTCGCACCACCGCGCCGAGGTCGAGCACGCCTACGACCGCGGCCCGGCCACCTTCGGCGGCGGCTGCTGCGGCGCCCTGCAGCGCCACGTCGCGGCGCACCTGCTGCACGGCACGCCGGTCGAGAACAGGGTGCGCGACTACCTGGCCAACCTGCGCGTGCAGGAGGCCGCCTACGAGTCGCACGCGACGGGCCGGCGCATCGGCCTGCACGGCTACGACCCGCCGATGGCGGCGGCATCGATTCCACTCTGAACCCCGGCGGCCATGCACCGCCCGCCACACGAAGGAGACATTCATGCAACGTCGACATCTCGTCCGGACCGCCTTGACCCTTGCCGTAGCGAGCCTCTGCATCGGCCCGGCCGTGGCGCAGACCGTCCTCAAGTTCAGCCACAGCGACCAGCCCGGCGGATCCCGCCAGGCCGCGGCTCTGCTGTTCGCGCAGAAGGTCGAACAGAAGACGCAGGGCCGCTACAAAGTGCAGGTCTACCCCGCCAGCCAGCTGGCCAACGACCCGAAGAGCGTGGAGCAGCTGCAGCTCGGTGGCATCGACTTCGCCGTGACCGGCACCGGCACCTACGCCACCCACATCCCCGAGCTGAACCTCACCGCCTTGCCCTACCTGGTCGAGACGTACGAACAGGGGTGGAAGTTTTACGACGACTCCAAGTGGATGCAGACGCAGTTCGACAAGGGACCTGCCAAGGGCTTCCGCTTCCTGGCCACCTGGGAAGCGGGCTTTCGCGTCATGACCACCAAGGAGCCGCTGCGCAGCCCAGATGACGCCAAGGGCAAGAAGCTGCGCACCTTCCCCAACGAGATGATGCGCTGGACCCTGGAGGCGATGGGCTTCTCGGTACAGCTGCTGCCGATCCCCGAGGTCTACATGGCGATCCAGCAGGGGACGGTGAGCGGTCAGGAAAACCCGATCGACACCGTCTACGCCAACAAGTTCTACGAAGTCGCACCGTTCATCACGGTGACCAACCACGCCTACAACCCGATTCCACTGGCCATCTCAGAAAAGACCTGGGCCCGGCTCTCGCCCGTGGACCGGCAGGGCGTGACCACCGCCGCCCGCGAGACAGCCGACTGGGTTCGCAAGGAGATCGTCAATAACGAGTCGCGGCAGCTCAAGGACATGGAAGCCAAGGGTGCCAAGGTGGCGCGCCCGGACCTCACCGCCTTCCGCAAGAGCGTCGAGCCGGTCTACGTGAAGGCGAAGGAAAAGTACGGCCCCGACCTCGATGCCGCGCTGGCTGACGCCGAGGTCGTACGCAAGGCTCTTCCCGCGAAATGAGGGCCGCTCCTGAAAGCGGCGCCGAGGCCCGCTCCGGCGACCCGGCGGCCCCCGGCCCCGCCCGCGCAGCCTCGGTCCGGCGGCGGCTGTTCAAGGGGCCGCCGGCGCCGTGGCCGCTGGCCGTGCTCGGTGGCGCCATCGATTGGATCATCATCGCCATCGGCGGCGTGATGGTCGCACTGGTGTTCGCCAACGTGCTGTTCCGCTTCTTCGGCGGCGACATCGCGCTGACCACGGAGCTGTGCGAGTTCCTGATGGTGTGGGTGACTTTCCTCGGCGGCGCGGCGGCGACGCGGCGGGGACTGCACATGACGATCACCGAGTTTCTCGACAAGCTGGGGCCGTACCGCCGGCGCTGGGCCGACGCGTCCATCGGCGTCGCGAGCCTGGTCATCCTGCTGCTTCTGGTGTGGCACGGCATGGGCATCGTCAACTCCGGCTGGGGCAACGAGCTGACGGTGCTGCACATTCCGCAGGCGCTGCAGTACCTGGCGCTGCCGGTCGGTGCGACGGCGATGGCGGTGTTCGCGGCCTGGGACCTGGTGCTCATCGCCCGCGGGCAGACCCGAGAGCAACGCTACGGAGCCGCCTGATGTTCACGCTGGCGCTGTTCGGTGTGTTCTTTGTCGCCGCCCTGGGCGGCATTCCCCTGATGTTCGCGCTGTTGCTGACGACCGTCGGCCTGATCTGGGGTTATGGCCTGTCGCATCCGCTCGAGGCGATCTTCCTGTCCTTCATCGGCGGCGTGGAGCCCTTCATCCTGATCGCGGTGCCCCTGTTCATCTTCGCCGGCGAGCTGCTGTCGCAGGGCGGGGTCGGCAAGCGCATTGTCGCCTTCGCCCGAGCCCTCCTCGGGTTCCTGCCTGGCGGCATGGGCGTGGTCACCGTGACGTCGTGCCTGATGTTCGGCGGCGTGTCCGGTTCCGCGATCGCCGACACCGCGGCCGTCGGCTCGCTCACTATTCCGACGATGGTGCAGCG
Source organism: Rhizobacter sp. (assembly GCF_031412495.1). Taxonomy (GTDB): domain Bacteria; phylum Pseudomonadota; class Gammaproteobacteria; order Burkholderiales; family Burkholderiaceae_C; genus Schlegelella_A. The sequence continues at coordinate 6,831 of NZ_JANODC010000113.1, forward strand.
TGGATACTCGCGCGCCTTCGCCGCGGCCCTACTTTCGGTGGCCGGCACGCTCGCGCTGCTGATGCCGCTGTCGATTCCCTTTCTCGTCTACGCCTTCATCTCCGGCGTCTCGATGCGCCAGCTCTCGATGGCGGGCATCGTGCCGGCGGTCATGACGGCCGCCGCGCTGGTGGGCATCTGCATCTGGCACGGCGCCAAGACCGGCTGCGACAACGGCGACCAGCGCGCCTCGGGTCGCGAGATCTGGCGCGCCTTCGTCTCGGCGGGGCCGGCGCTCGTGATGCCGCTGATCATCGTCGGCGGCATCTGGTCGGGCCTGTTCACGCCAACCGAGTCGGCCGCCATGGCAGTGGTCTACGGGCTGGCCGTGTCGCTCCTGATCTACCGCGACATCACTTGGCGCGACCTGCCCGCGCTGGTGCTCAATGCCTTCCAGACCAGCGCGGTCGTGATGCTGGTGATCGGCGCGACCGGCAGCCTGGCCTGGCTGCTCACGGTCGAGCAGGTGGCGACGCAGCTGGCGGCCGCCGTGAGGATGTTCGCGACCGAGCAATGGGTCTTCCTGCTGCTGGTGAACATCGCCCTTTTCCTGCTCGGCATCTTCATCGAGCCGCTGCCGGCGCTGCTGTTGACGGGGCCCCTGTTCATCCCGCTGGCGCAGGCCTTCGGGGTCGACCTGGTGCATCTGGGCGTGGTGATGACCGCCAACCTGGCGATCGCGCTCTACACGCCACCCGTCGGCGGCACGCTGTTCGTTGCCGCCAGGCTGGCGAATGCGGGCATTGGCGCGATCTCCCGCGCCTTGATGCCGCTGATGGCGGCGAGCACCGCGGTGCTGCTGCTGGTGACCTACTTTCCGGCGCTCACGCGCTGGCTTCCCGCGCTGCTGAAGTGATGCGGCGCCACGCGCCCCCAGGGCGCCCCTCCCGTTAACCGAAAAGGACGGTACATGGCTGGCAAGACACGACTCGAAATCGACGGTGAAGACTTCAGGATCAATGGCAAACCGACCTACGCAGGCCGTCGCTGGAAGGGCCACCGGGTCGAAGGCCAGCTGATGAACATCCGCGCCGTCAACGCGATCTTCGACGACCTCAATCCGGATACGCACCAGCGCTGGGCCTATCCCGACACCGCGCGGTGGGACGCGGAACGCAACCTCTCCGAATTCCTGGCCATGTTGCCGGTGTACCGCGAACACGGGATCTTGGCCCTGACCGTCAACCTGCAGGGCGGCTCGCCCGAGGGTTACTGCGACATCCAGCCGTGGATCAACACCGCCTTCACCGCCTACGGGGAGCTGCGCCCGGCTTACCTAGACCGGCTGCGACGGGTTCTCGATCGTCTGGACGAGCTCGGGATGGTGGCAATCATCGGCCTCTACTACTTCGGTCAGGACGAGCGCCTGATCGACGAGGAAGCCCTGCGCAAGGGCGTGCGCAAGGCAATCGCCTGGATCACCGGCAACGGCTACACCAACGTGATCATCGAGATCAACAACGAATGTGGCATCGGCCGATACGAGAACGAGCTGAGCCTGGTCCGCGACAAGGGGCCGGAAGTCGACGAGCGGCTTGCGGGCTCGCGCTACGAGCACGCAATCTTGCGGCCGGGCCGGGTGCATGAACTGATTGAGCTGGCCAGGAAGTGCATGCCCGCAGGTCACCGCTTGCCGGTCGGCACCAGCTACCGCGGCGGCATGATCCCCAGCGAGGAAGTCGTTGCCGTATCGGACGTGGTGTTGCTGCACGGCAATGGCACGCCGACACCGGCCGACATCGGCAAGGCGGTGGCGCGGGTGAAGGCGCTGGCCCGGTACCGGCCGATGCCCATCGTCTTCAACGAGGACGACAACCACGACTTCGACAAGCCGGTCAACGACTTGATTTCGGCGGTGGAGCACCACGCGTCGTGGGGTCTATACGACCCCGGAGCCGGCGCCGGGGGGTACCACACACGCGGCAACTACGTCGACGGATTCCAGAACGTACCGATCAACTGGACGATCAATACCGCGCGCAAGCGCGGCTTTTTCAAGCTCGTGCTCGAAATTACCGGCGGCTTTGATTGAAACCCGCCCGCCCTGTCGCTGGCCTACGCCCTGCAGCGCGTATGAGCGCCTGGCCGCATGGCGGTGGCCACGCTGGGTCGGATGGGGCTGGTACGCGCGTTCGCTGAGGCCGAACCGCGGCAGAGCCGTTGTCGAACGCCGCCGCCACGTCCCGGAAAAGATGAAGCCCGAATCCCTGCGCCAGCAAGGAGTTCGGGCCATCGGGAGTTGGTAGGCGCGATTGGACTCGAACCAACGACCCCCACCATGTCAAGGTGGTGCTCTAACCAGCTGAGCTACGCGCCTGCGAAAGGGCGAACTATAGCAGCGAGCCGCGCTTGCAGTTAGGCTCGCCGGGTCGCCCGACGGGCGTGTCCACGGCCTCTCATGAACCGCTTTTCCCTTCTCGTCGGCGCGCTCGGCTGCGCCGCCTTCGCCAGCCTCCGCGCCGAGCCCATCGGCGAGGTCGACACGGTGTTCAAGCTGATCGGCCCGGACCACAAGATCGTGGTCGATGCGCACGACGATCCCAAGGTCAACGGCGTGACCTGCTACGTGTCCCGGGCCAAGACGGGCGGGATCATGGGCGCGGTCGGGCTCGCCGAGGACAAGTCGGATGCCTCGATCGCCTGCCGCCAGGTCGGGCCCATCTCGTTCACCGGCAAGCCGATCACGGCGCAGGAAGAGATGTTCAACGAGCGCACGTCGCTGGTCTTCAAGCGGCTGCGCGTCATCCGCATGGTCGACCTGAAGCGCAACACGCTGGTCTACCTCACCTATTCCGAGCGCGTCATCGAAGGCTCGCCGCAGAACAGCGTCACGGCCGTGCCGGTGGACCGCTCGACGCCGATCCCCGTGCGCTGAACCCGCTAGCGGCGCCGCGCCGAGCGAACGCCCGCCACCCGCAGCACCTGCGCAAGGGCCGCCGCCAGACGGGTCGCGTCGGCCACCTCGACCGTGAACGTCATGAAGGCGCTGCCCGCGCCGCCGTCGCGCACCGACTGTGTCTTGACGCCGGTGACGTTCATCTTCTCCCTGGCGAAGACCTCGGAGACGTCGCGCAGCAGGCCTTGCCGGTCGGCCGCCTCGACGTTGACGTCGACCGGGTAGAGCGTCGCCCGCGCCGGATCGACAGCACCCCAGGCGACCGGGATGACGCGCTCCGGCGCCCGGCCGGACAGCTCGCGCACGTTGCTGCACGAGGTGCGGTGCACGGCGACGCCTCGGCCGCGCGTCACGTAGCCGGCGATCGCATCCGGCGGCGCCGGCCGGCAGCACCGTGCCAGCGAGGTCAGCAGCGACTCGACGCCGACGACGAGGACACCGCCGCCGGAGCTGCCGCCCTGCCCCGGCGCACGCGAGCGCCTTAGGACGATCTCGTCGTCGTCGCCCTTGCGGTCCGGCGCCGGCCGCAGCAGGGCCTCGATGCTGTGCAG
>NZ_JANODC010000114.1:0-4941 GCF_031412495.1 Rhizobacter sp.
CGGCCGATCCCGACGAGCTGCTCGCGATCATCGAGACCTGGCGCGCCGCGCGCTCTGCGGCTTCGGCCGACGAGCCTGCGGAGCGCACCGGCAACCTGCGCGACGCTACATCGAGGCGGTGAAGCCGCCGTCCACGTAGAGGATCTGCCCGGTCACGAAGGCCGCGGCCGGCGAGGCCAGGAACACGGCGGCGCCGGCGAGCTCGCGCGGGTCGGCCCAGCGTCCGGCCGGCGTGCGCTTCTTGACCCACGTGTCGAAGTCCGGGTTCGAGGTCAAGGCCTCGTTCATCTCGGTGCGGAAGAAGCCCGGCGCGATCGCGTTGACCTGGATGCCGTGCGGGGCCAGCTCGACCGCCAGGCCACGCGTCAGCATGGCTATGCCGCCCTTGCTCACCTGGTAGGGCACGGTGGTCGGGCGCGACAGCCGCGCCATGATCGAGGCGATGTTGATGATCTTGCCGGCGCGCCGCGTCTTCATCGCCGGCACCACCGCGCGCGCCAGGTAGAAGGGTGCGTCGAGGTTGGTGCCCATGACGCGGCGCCAGTCGGCGTCGGTGAACTCGTCGATGGGCGCGCGGTGCTGGACCCCGGCGTTGTTGACGAGGATGTCGACCTCGCCGACTCGCGCCCGCAGATCGGCCATGCCGGCACGCACTGCATCCGAGTCGGCGACGTCGAAGACGGCGATCTCGGCCAGCAGGCCGGCCTGGCGCAGGCCGGCGGCCGCCGCCTCCAGGCGCGCCGCCGTCCTGCCGTTGAGGACGACGCGGGCACCGGCCTCGGCCAGGCCGCGCGCGACCGCCAGGCCGAGCCCGGAGCCGCCGCCGGTGACCAGCGCGAGCCGGCCGCTGAGGTCGAACGCCGCGGCTGCGCCGTTCATGCCCGGGCCTGCTGCATTTCCGGCACCGGCGACAGCAGCGGCTTGCCGGCGAAATGGGCGGCAAGATTGGCGAAGGCGAGGTCGCCCATGGCGTGGCGGGTCTGCCAGGTGGCGCTGCCGACGTGCGGCGTCAGCACGACGTTGTCGAGCCCGAACAGTTCGGCCGGAACGTTCGGCTCGCTCTCGAAGACGTCGAGCCCGGCGCCGGCGATGACGCCGTTCTTCAGCGCATCGACGAGCGCCTGCTCGTCCACGACCGAGCCGCGCGCGACGTTGACCAGGTAGCCGTCCTTGCCGAGCGCCGCCAGCACCTGGGCGTCGATGAGCTTGCGCGTGCCGGCGCCACCGGGTGTGATCACCACGAGAAAGTCGACCTCCGCCGCGAGCCGCGCTGCACTCGGCAGGAAGCGGTAGGGCGAGTCGCGTTTCTCGCTGCGTGCGGTGTAGGCGATGCTCATGCCGAAAGCCTCGGCGCGGCGCGCGATCGCCTGGCCGATGCGGCCCAGCCCGACGATGCCCAGGCGTGCGCCGCTGACCTTCCTCGCCAGCGGCATCGGCCCGTCGGCCCATCGCCCGCTGCGCACGTAGCGATCGGCCTCGACGATCCGGCGGGAGACGGCGAGGACCAGGGCCATCGCGAGGTCGGCGACCTCGTCGTTGAGCACGTTCGGCGTGTGCGTGACGGCGATGCCCCGCTCCCGGGCGGCGGCGACGTCGACACCGTCGTAGCCGACGCCGAACACCGAGATGATCTCGAGCGCCGGCAACTGCGCGATCAGCTCGCGCGGCACCTTCGACTCCCCGCTCGCCGCGATGGCGCGGATGCGCGGCGCCGCGGCGGCGAAGGCCGCGGGGTCGCCCTGGTGCACGCGGTCGTGGACTCGGAAGGCACCGTGCAGCGCTTGCATCATCGGCGGCCACAGCTTGGCGGCGGTGAGGACCTCCGGCCGGGCAGCGTCGGCGGCGGTGGACGGGCGGGGTTCTTCGGCAGGCATCGGGTTCCTTCGCGGTGGTGTCAGTGCGGGCTCGGTGGCCGCCGGCAGGGTGAAAGGGGGCTGACCCTCACATGCCGACGTAGTTGGGGCCGCCGCCGCCTTCTGGGGTGACCCAGACGATGTTCTGCGTCGGGTCCTTGATGTCGCAGGTCTTGCAGTGCACGCAGTTCTGGGCGTTGATCTGCAACCGCTCGGTGCCCTTGTCGTTGACGAACTCGTAGACGGCGGCCGGGCAGTAGCGGCTCTCCGGCCCGGCGTACTTCGCCAGGTTGACCTGCACCGGCACGCTCGCGTCATTGAGCGTCAGGTGCGCGGGCTGGTGCTCGGCGTGGTTGGTGTTGCTGACGAAGACGCTCGACAGCCGGTCGAACGAGATCTTGCCGTCCGGCTTGGGGTACACGATCGGCTGGCACTCGGCCGCAGGCTTCAGGTAGAGGTGGTCGGCCTGGGCGCGGTGCAGCGTCCAAGGCGGCGCCTTGAAGCCGAGCCGCGGCAGCAGCCATTGCTCGATGCCGGTCATCAGCGAGGCGACGTAGAAGCCCTTCTTGAACCACTGCTTGAAGTTGCGCGACTGCTCGAGCTCGGCGCGCAGCCAGCAGGCGTCGAAGGCCGCCGGGTAGGCCGAGAGCTCGTCGTGCTGGCGGCCGGCGGCGACGGCGTCGAACGCCGCCTCGGCGCACAGCATGCCGGTCTTGATCGCGCCGTGGCTGCCCTTGATCCGGCTGGCGTTCAGGTAGCCGGCCTCGCAGCCGACGAAGGCGCCGCCCGGGAACACCGTCTTCGGCAGGCTGAGGATGCCGCCGGCGGTGATCGAGCGGGCGCCGTAGCCGAGGCGCTTGCCGCCTTCGAGGGTCGGCCGGATCGCCGCGTGCGTCTTCCAGCGCTGGAATTCCTCGAACGGGCTCAGGTACGGGTTGGCGTAGTCGAGGCCGACGACGAAGCCGAGCTCGACCTGGTTGTTGTCGAGGTGGTAGAGGAACGAGCCGCCGTAGGTGTCGGTCGCCAGCGGCCAGCCGGCGGTGTGGATCACCAGCCCGGGCTGCGCCTGCGCTGGATCTACCTCCCACAGCTCCTTGAGGCCGATGCCGTAGCTCTGCGGGTCGCGGCCGGCGTCGAGCTTGAAGCGCGAGATGAGCTGACGGCCGAGGTGGCCGCGCGAGCCCTCGGCGAACACCGTGTACCTGGCGTGCAATTCCATGCCGAGCTGGAATTCGGGTCCGGGCTCGCCGTCCTTGCCGACGCCGAGGTTGCCGGTGGCAACGCCGCGCACCGCGCCGGCGTCGGTGTACAGCACCTCGGCGGCGGGAAAGCCCGGGAAGATCTCGACGCCGAGTGCCTCGGCCTGCTGCGCCAGCCAGCGCACGACGTTGCCGAGGCTGACGATGTAGTTGCCGTGGTTGCGGAAGCAGTCCGGAAGCAGGGCATGGGGCGTGGCCGAGGCGCCGCCGCCTTCCTTGAGGAAGAGGAAGCGGTCGGCCGTGACCGCCTGGTTGAGTGGAGCCCCCTTGTCCTTCCAGTCGGGAATGAGCTCGCTCACGGCGCGCGGATCCATGATCGCGCCGGAAAGAATGTGGGCGCCCGGCTCGGACCCCTTCTCGAGCACGACGACCGAGATCTCCTTCGAGCGTTCGGCGGCGAGCTGCTTGAGACGGATCGCCGTCGCCAGGCCGGCCGGGCCCGCGCCGACGATGACCACGTCGTACTCCATCGTCTCGCGAGGCCCATGCGCAGCCAGGATTTCGTCGGGTGTCATTTTTTTCTCGCGACTAAACTTGTTTCATTCTACGGAGCGCGTTCATACCCCCATGAGCTACGACATCGATCTTTCCGGGCGCGTCGCGCTCGTCACCGGCGCGTCGAGCGGCCTCGGCGCCCAGTTCGCACGCGTGCTGGCGCGTGCCGGCGCCGGCGTCGCCCTGGCCGGGCGCCGCGTCGAGCGGCTGAAGACCCTGCGCGCCGAGATCGAGGCGGACGGCGGCGACGCCCACGTGGTCGCGCTCGACGTGACCGACCACGACGGCATCAAGTCGGCAGTAGCCCACGCCGAGACGGAGATGGGCACGATCGACATCCTGGTCAACAACTCGGGCGTGGCGGCGACGCAGCCGCTCACCGACGTGATGCCCGACGACTTCGACGACATCTTCGACGTCAACGTCCGCGGCGCCTTCTTCGTCGCCCAGGAAGTCGGCAAGCGGATGATCGCGCGTTCCAAAGGGGCCGCCCCCGGCACCTTCACGGGCGGGCGCATCGTCAACATCGCGTCGATGGCCGGGCTCAAGGTCATGAACCGCATTGGCGTGTACGCGATGAGCAAGGCGGCGGTCGTGCACATGACCCGTGCCATGGCGCTCGAGTGGGGCCGCTACGGCATCAACGTCAACGCCATCTGCCCGGGCTACATCGACACCGAGATGAACCACCACCAGTGGGAGACGGAGCAGGGCAAGAAGCTGGTCGCCATGCTGCCGCGAAGGCGCCTCGGCAGCCCGCAGGACCTGGACGCGGTACTGATGATGCTGTGCGCCAACGAGAGCCGCTTCATCAACGGCGCGATCATCCAGGCCGACGACGGCTTCGCGCTCAGCTGATCCCGAGCCGATGCGGCCGCTCTCGCTGCTGGAGACGCGCGTGCTCGGCGTGCTCGTCGAGAAGGCGCACACCGTGCCGGACAGCTACCCGCTGTCGTTGAACTCGCTCACGCTCGGCTGCAACCAGAAGACGGCGCGCGACCCGGTGCTGAACGCCGGCGAGGCGGAGGTGCAGGCAGCCGTCGACGCGCTCCGGTCGCTGAGCCTGGTGTTCGAGTCGAGCGGCTCGCGGGTCAGCCGCTACGAGCACAACGTCGGGCGTGCGCTCGGCCTGCCGTCGCAGTCGGTCGCGCTGCTCGCCACGCTGCTCCTGCGGGGCCCGCAGACGGTCTCCGAGTTGCGCGGCAACAGCGAACGGCTGCACCGGTTCGCCGACATGTCGGCGGTCGAGGGCTTCCTCGACGAGCTGGCGGCACGCCCGGCCGACAAGGGCGGGCCGCTCGTGATGCGCCTGCCGCGTGCGCCGGGCTCGCGCG
>NZ_JANODC010000115.1:0-5497 GCF_031412495.1 Rhizobacter sp.
ACGTGTACGACTCGGACAAGATGGCCGACGTGCTGCACGCCGCCGAGGGCTACGAGCCCACCGCCAACGTCGAGGAGGCCGACCTCATCCTCTTCAACACCTGCTCGGTGCGCGAGAAAGCACAGGAGAAGGTGTTCCACGATCTCGGGCGCGTGAAACACCTGAAGCGCGGGCGTCCCGGGCTGCTGATCGGCGTCGGCGGCTGCGTCGCGAGCCAGGAAGGCGCCGCCATCGTCGCGCGCGCGCCCTACGTCGACCTCGTCTTCGGTCCGCAGACCCTGCACCGGCTGCCGGCCATGATCGCGCGCCGCCGTGCCGAAGCACGGCCGCAGGTGGACATCAGCTTTCCCGAGATCGAGAAGTTCGACCACCTCCCCCCGGCCGGCGCCAAGGGCCCGACGGCGTTCGTGTCGATCATGGAAGGCTGCTCCAAGTACTGCTCCTACTGCGTCGTGCCCTACACCCGCGGCGAGGAGGTGTCGCGCCCGTTCGAGGACGTCCTCGTCGAGATCGCCGGGCTCGCCGCGCAGGGCGTGCGCGAAGTCACCCTGCTCGGCCAGAACGTGAACGCCTACCGCGCTCCGATGCGCACCGGCGCCGCGACCGCCGACTTCGCGACGCTGCTGGAGTATGTCGCCGAGTTGCCGGGCATCGAGCGCATCCGCTACACGACCAGCCATCCGAAGGAATTCGGGCAGCGTCTGGTCGATGCCCACGCTCGCATCGACAAGCTCGTCGGCCACGTGCACTTGCCGGTGCAGCACGGCAGCGACCGCATCCTGGCGGCGATGAAGCGCGGCTACACGACGCTCGAGTTCCGCAGCACCGTGCGCAAGCTGCGCGCCGTGCGCCCGGGCATCTCGATCTCGAGCGACTTCATCGTCGGCTTCCCCGGTGAGACCGATGCCGATTTCGACCGCACCCTGACCCTGATCGAGGAAGTCGGCTTCGACCACAGCTTCAGCTTCGTCTTCAGTCCGCGCCCGGGGACGCCGGCCGCGGCCCTCCCAGACGACACGCCGCAGGCGGTCAAGCTCGGCCGACTGCAGCGCCTGCAGGACGCGGTCGAAGCGAGCGGCAACGCCATCAGCAGGTCGCGCGTCGGCACCGTGCAGCGCGTGCTGCTCGAAGGCCCTTCGCGCCGCGACGCCGGCGAGCTGACCGGTCGCACCGAGTGCAACCGGGTTGTCAACCTGCCCGGGCCCGCGGCGTGGGTCGGACAAATCGCCCACGTGCGCATCGCCGAGGTGCGCGGGCACTCCCTGCACGGAGTGCGCGTCGACTGCTGACGCGATGCGGTCGCAGCGGTCTCTCGATCAGCGGCCCGGGACGCGGAACCCGGCCCACCACAAGGCGAGCGCGCAGGCGATCACCATCGCTGCATAGGTGGCCATCGCGCCGTCGTGGCCGGCGGCGATCAGCCCGACCAGGGAAGCGGCGGCAGCGGCGAAGCTGGCCGCGGCCCACAGCCGCCACAGGCTGCGCCGCGCCAGGTCCCGACGCCACAGGACGCGAACCGCTACCGCGGACAGACCGCCCAGCAACAGCGCCGGTGCGAGAAATGCCAGCAGATGCCAGAGCGCTTGGGTGGCTTGCACAGGGATGAACGCGTCGGTTTGCCGGCAAATTTTATAATCCGGCAATGAGCGTGTTCACGCTGGGCCTCAACCACACGACCGCACCGCTCGATCTGCGCGGCAGGTTCGCCTTCGCGCCGCAGCAGCTCGCCGAGACCTTGAAGTCGTTCCGCTCGCGGCTGGAGCGGGTCGAGGAGGTGGCGATCGTCTCGACCTGCAACCGCACCGAGGTGTACATGGGGGCCGATGCCGGCGCCGTCGACCCGGCGGTGGACTGGCTCGCCGGGATGGGCGGCGTGCCGAGCGGGACGCTCCGCTCGCATGCGTACGTGCTGCAGGGCCCGTCGGCGGCACGGCATGCCTTCCGCGTCGCCAGCGGCCTCGATTCCATGGTCTTGGGCGAGCCGCAGATCCTCGGCCAGCTCAAGCTCGCGGTGCGCGAGGCGGACAGCGCCGGCACCCTCGGCAGCACGCTGCAGCAGATGTTCCAGCGCTCGTTCGCCGTCGCCAAGGAAGTGCGCTCCTCGACGGAGATCGGCAACCACTCGATCAGCATGGCGGCGGCCGCTGCCAGGCTGGCGGCGCAACTCTTCGAGGACCTGCGCGAGACCACCATCCTCTTCGTCGGCAGCGGCGAGATGATCGAGCTGGCGGCGACGCACTTCGCCGCGCGCCAGCCTCGCCTGATGGCGATCGCGAATCGCAACGTCGAGCGGGCCGAGGCGCTCGCCGCCCGCTTCTCGGCGTCGACGATCCCGCTCGCCGACCTGCCCGCGCGCCTGGCCGAGTTCGACGTCGTCGTCTCGTGCACCGCCAGCTCCCTGCCGATCATCGGGTTGGGTGCCGTCGAGCGGGCCCTGAAGGCGCGTCGGCATCGACCGATGCTGATGGTCGACCTGGCCGTGCCGCGCGACATCGAGCCCGAGGTCGCCCGTCTTTCGGACGTCTATCTGTACACGCTCGACGACCTGTCGGCCCTGGTGCAGACCGCTGGCGAGAAGCGGGAGGCCGCGGTCGCCCAGGCCGAAGTGATCATCGAGAGCGGCGTCCAGAGCTTCGTGCAATGGCTCGACCGGCGCAGCTCGACGCCGCTGATCCAGGCGCTGCATGCCCAGGCCGACGACTGGCGCTCGCTCGAGATCGCGCGCGCGCGCAGACTTCTCGCCAGCGGCGAGAACGTCGAGACCGTGCTCGAGGCCTTGTCCAGGGGGCTGACCCAGAAAATGCTGCACGGCACCCTGGCCGAGCTGCGTACCGCCGAAGGAGAAGAGCGCGGCCGGCTCGCCGATACCGTGTCGCGCCTGTTCCTGCGTTCGGGCGGACGCGGCAACGGCGACGACAAGCGCTAGCGGCGGCTCCGGCCCTCGCGCGCGCTTCGATGGCGCGCCTCAATCGTTCCACTTTCTCTACCGATGAAACCATCCCTCCGCCTGCAGCTCGAGCGCCTGTCCCTGCGCCTCGGCGAGCTCGAGGCGCTGCTGGCCGATCCGGGCGTCGCCTCGAACATGAAGCGCTACCGTGAACTCGGTCGCGAGCACGCCGAGGCCAGCGCCCTCGTCGACCTCTTCCGGCGCTACGAAGGGCGGGAGCGCGAGCGCGACGCCGCCGGCGAACTCCTGCGCGAGTCCGACGCGGACCCGGAGATGGCCGGCATGGCGCAGGAAGAGATCCAGGCCGCCGGCGCGGAACTGTCTCGCCTCGACGCCGAACTGCAGACCGCCCTGCTGCCGCGCGATGCTGACGACTCGCGCAACGTCTTCCTCGAGGTGCGCGCCGGCACCGGAGGCGACGAGTCGGCCCTGTTCGCCGCCGATCTCGCCAGGATGTACCTGCGATTCGCCGAACGCCAAGGCTGGCGCACCGAGATCATGTCCGAGAGCGCGAGCGACCTCGGCGGCTACAAGGAGCTCGTGCTGCGCATCGAGGGCGACTCGGTCTATGCCGCGCTGAAGTTCGAATCCGGCGGCCACCGGGTCCAGCGCGTTCCCGTCACCGAGACGCAGGGACGCATCCACACCAGCGCCTGCACCGTCGCCGTCCTGCCCGAACCCGACGAGACCGAGGAGATCACGCTCGACCCCAGCGAGCTGCGCATCGACACCTTCCGCGCCAGCGGCGCCGGCGGGCAGCACGTGAACAAGACCGACAGCGCGATCCGCATCACCCACCTGCCGACCGGCATCGTCGCCGAGTGCCAGGACGACCGGTCGCAGCATCGCAACAAGGCCAAGGCGCTGGCCGTGCTCACCGCCCGCCTGCGCGACAAGGAGCGCAACGAGCGTGCGGCGAAGGAGGCCGCGACGCGCAAGGGCCTGATCGGCACGGGCGATCGCAGCGACCGCATCCGCACCTACAACTTCGCGCAGGGCCGCGTCACCGACCACCGGATCGGACTCACCCTCTACAAGCTGCAGACGATCCTCGACGGCGACCTCGGCGAGGTCGTCGCCGCTCTGCAGGCGGCCCAGGCCGCCGAGCAGCTGGCGCTGCTGGAGAGCGGCAACGGATGAATGGCATCCGCTGCGACGCGGCCCTGCGCGAGGCGCGCGGCGCGGGGGTCGATACGCTCGATGCCCAGCTCCTGCTCGCCCGCATTCTCGGCAGCACCCGAACCGGCGTCATCGCGCACGGGGATCGCCTGCTGCAGCCAGCCGAGCGGGCGCGCTGGCAGGCCTGGCTCGCCCGTCGCGCGGCCGGCGAGCCTCTCGCCTACCTCCTCGGCGAGAAGGAGTTCCACGGGCTCCGCTTGCAGGTCACCCCCGACGTGCTGGTCCCGCGCCCGGAGACGGAATTGCTGGTCGACTGGGTCCTGGAGAAGATGGCGGACGCCACGGCGCCGGCGGTGGCCGATCTCGGCACCGGCAGCGGCGCCATCGCCGTGGCGATCCAGCACCGCCGCCCGGACGCCCGCGTCGCGGCCACCGACATCAGTCCGGCTGCCCTGGCTGTCGCCGCCGGCAACGCCGCCCGACTCGGCCTGAAGGTGGAGTTCGTGGCCGGGTCGTGGTGGCAGCCGTTGGCCGGCCGGCGCTTCGACCTCGTCGTCGCCAATCCACCGTACGTGGCCGCCGGCGACAGGCACCTGGCGGCTCTGCGGCACGAGCCGCTCGCGGCGCTCAGCCCTGGAGCCGACGGTCTGGCGGCGCTGCACGCCATCGTCGACGGCGCCGCCGGTCACCTGGAGCCGGGCGGCTGGCTGATCGTCGAGCACGGCTTCGATCAGCAGGCGGCGGTTCGCTCCCGGATGGCCGGGGCCGGCCTCATCGACGCCGAGAGCCGCGCCGACCTCGCCGGCACGCCGCGGGCGACTGCCGCTCGTCGGCCCGGCGATGCCGCTTAACCGGCGGTCACAAGCTTCACCCGCGGTCGCAAAGGCCCTTTCAACGGGCGTGCAAATGCCTCGGGCTGCATCGAAATCCCGCCGGATGCAGCGCAACCCCAACACGCTCGTCGCGGCCTGGTCGTAGGATTCCTCTGCGGCGGCCCTCTGCCGCGGAAATCGTCTCCGAGTTCGTCCAGGAGCCTGTCATGCGATACCTGCTTTCCGTCTGCGCCGCCGTCGTCTCGACGCTCGCCGGCACACCCGCGCTGGCCGCGGGCGAGGGCTTGGTCGCCAACCCCGACCGGGTGCCATGGGCCCGTTTCCAGGCCCGAGTCCTGCCGTCCACGGCTGCTCCGGGCTGGCGTTCGGAGCTGGCACCCAGTGAACGCATGGGCTTGCGGGTCGCATCGGTGGGCCTGCTGGGCGATGTGTACTTCGGACGCAGTTCCCCCGGCGCCGACCCGGTGCCGCGCGGCTTCCGCGCGACCAGCGGCCTCATCGTGGGCGCGGGGCGGCCCATGCACGGGGGGGAGCTCAACGACCCAGCCGTCAACCAGCACGGCACCGAGTGCGCGACCCTGGCCAACCACGGCGTGGG
>NZ_JANODC010000116.1:0-10022 GCF_031412495.1 Rhizobacter sp.
CGCATGCGCAGGCCCTTGTCGCGCCACTGGCGGCTCTGCCGGCAGGCGTCCTCGATCACCCAGTTGCCGATCATCCCGATCAGGCCGAAGCGTTCGGCGATGGGGATGAAGGTGCTCGGCAGGAGCAGGCCGCGGGTCGGGTGCTTCCAGCGCAGCAGCGCCTCGACGGCGGTAACCTTGCCGCTCTTTGAATCGATCTTCGGCTGGTAGAAGAGCTCGAACTCCTTGGCGACGATCGCCTTGCGCAGGTCGCGCAGCAGCTCGAACTGCGCTTCGGCGTCGGCGTCCATGGCCGTGGAGTAGAAGCAGTGCGTCGAGCCGCCGGAGCGCTTCGATGCGTACATGGCGGCGTCGGCGCGGGCGATCAGCTTGGCGTGGCTGCAGCCGTCCGGGTACATGGCGATGCCGACCGAGCAGGAGATCATCACCTCGCGGCCTTCGGCTGCGTACGGCTGCGACAGGCCCTTGATGAGGCGGTCGGAGACGTTGACCACGCCTTCCTGCGACGACACGTTGGTGAGGAGCAGCAGGAACTCGTCGCCGCCGACGCGGGCGACCACGTCCTTGCCGCGCGACAGCGCCTTGAGCCGCTGCCCGACCTGCTCGAGCACGAGGTCGCCGATCGAGTGGCCGTAGGTGTCGTTGACGGGCTTGAAGCCGTCGAGGTCGATGAACAGGAGCGCCAGGCGGCTGCCGCTGGCGTCGGCCTTGGTCGCCGCGGCGGCCAGGCGGTCCTCGAAGTAGACGCGCGTCGGCAGCTGGGTCAGGCTGTCGACCGTCGGCGCGGCGCTCTGCATGCGCCGGGTCGCGGGCTCGTGCTCGAAGGCCGCGCCCTGGGCCAGGGTCTCGAGCATCACCTTGGTCACGCCGGCGAGCGCGGCGAGGAGGAGGGCCTCGGCCCAGGCCGGGGTGAAATCGGCGGGTGCGCCGATCGGCACCGCCGCCGCCAGGGTGACCAGCGCGGCAGCGACGAATGCGGCGCCCCCGCGCGCGGCCAGGGCCTTGCGGCTCGGCTTGAACTCGAGCGCGATGCCGACCAGGACCGTGGCGAGCAAGAAGATGGCGAGGCCGGGGCCCCACGAGCCGACGCTCATCGTCAGGCGGAACAGGCCGGGGGTCGCGATCAGCGAGTGACCGTAGGTGACCAGCAAGGTCAGGGTCGCCAGGCCGGCGAAAGCGGGCAGCGTCTTGCGCGTCGCCGCGACCGCGCTCGCCATGGCGAGGCCGGCCAGCGCCAGGGCGACCGCGACGGCGACCGCCGGCGTACTGAAGAAGCCGCCGGACATGTCGATCGATGCGAGGAAGTGGGCCGGCCACCAGAGCCCGGCGCCGACGAGGAGGATGGCGCAGGCCTTCAGACGCAGGGACAGGACGCGGGAGCGCTGTCGCGCCGAAGCGAAGACTTCGGCGCCGAGCCACAGCAGCGCCGTGCTGATCGCGATGGCCGCGATGCCGGGCAGCAGCCGTTGGCTATCCAGGAAGGTCATGGTGAGCTGGCCCGCTCGAGCACAAGTGCAGGTGATCCCCCCGTGGGAGCACCGACTCACTCATTTCGGTACAGCGGGCGATTCCTTGAGCGCCATCGTCCGGCGCCGGAACCAGTGGGTGCGGCAGCGTATCGGCTTGCCGCGCCCGCGGCGGCTCAGTGCCGCCGTGGATGTCGATAATGCACGTTTTGCCGGCTGCCGAGCGATGCCGCCGGCACCGGGGTCACCGGCGCGGCAGGCGCCGGCCCGTGACTTCGACGCGCGGCAGGACGATGACCTGCGTCGGTTCCGCCTTGCCGGGTCGGGCGCCGGCGGCGCCGAGTCTGGCATCGGCGGCGACCGCGAAGCCGGCGGTCGCCAGGACGGCGAACATCGCGGCGGAGGCGGTGAGGCGGCTGATCATGGCGGGGCTCCTGCGTTCGGCGGCGACTTCAAGGCAGATGCACTCTAGGCCGACGCGCGCCGCCCGGACAGCGGCTTGCGACGGATCCCGGGCTCGGTCGCACGAGCTGCCGTGGAGCGCGACGAACGGGCGTCGCGCATCGACGGCGGGCTAGATCGGTGCTGTGCGGCGCAGCAGCCAGTCGAGCGCGGCGCCCTCGACATGCGGCCGCAGCCGCTCGGCGACGGTCGCGTGATAGCTGTTGAGCCAGGCGATCTCGTCGGCGCGCAGGAGCGAGGGCTCCAGGCAGCGCGTGTCGATCGGGCAGAGGGTCAGCGTCTCGAACTCGAGGAACTCGCCGAACTCGCTGCCCGCGTATGCCGCCGACGCCACGTTGAGAACGAGGTTCTCGACCCGCACGCCCCAGCGCCCGGGCCGGTACAGGCCGGGCTCGACGCTGGTGATCATGCCGGGCTGCATCGCCATCGCCGGCTCGGCGATGACGCGCGAGATCGCTTGCGGGCCTTCGTGCACGTTGAGGAAGTAGCCGACGCCATGACCGGTGCCGTGCCCGAAGTCGAGGCCCTGCTCCCAGAGCGGCACGCGCGCGACCGCGTCGAGCATCGGCGACAGCGTGCCGCGCGGGAAGCGGATGCGGCTGAGCGCCATCGTGCCGCGCAGGACGAGGGTGACGTCGCGCCTCTGCTCGTCGCTGAGCTGG
Organism: Rhizobacter sp.; assembly: GCF_031412495.1. Lineage (GTDB taxonomy): Bacteria > Pseudomonadota > Gammaproteobacteria > Burkholderiales > Burkholderiaceae_C > Schlegelella_A. Next base: position 2,591 of record NZ_JANODC010000116.1, read on the forward strand.
CCGACCGGCCACATGCGCGTGATGTCGGTGGTGCCGCCGCGGTACTGCGCGCCGGAATCGACGAGGAGGAGGCCGTCGCCCTCGATCGCGGCGTGCGACTCCGGCGTGGCGCGGTAGTGGGGCATCGCGCCGTTGCCGTTGAAGGCGGCGATGGTGGCAAAGCTCGGCCCGACGTAGCCGGGCCGCTTTGCCCGCGCCGCCGTGAGCCGCTCGTCGACGGTCAGCTCGGTGATCGGCTCCTGCCGGGACGGGTCGGCCAGGGCGGCCTCGAACCAGGCGTAGAACTCGCACATCGCGGCGCCGTCCTGGATCATCGCCCGGCGCACGTGCGCCGCCTCGGCCTCGCTCTTGCGGCTCTTGGCCAGCGTGCTCGGATTGATCGCCTCGATGCGGCGCGCCCGCGTCGGCTCGACGAGGCCGAGCGTCGTCCGCTTCGGGTCGACGAGCAGGGCCGCCTGCGCGGGCAGGGCCGCGAGCGCCTGTCCGACGCGGCCGTAGGGCGCGACCCGGACGCCGTCGGCATCGAGGCGGGCCTGAAGCGCCGCGTCGACCTTGATCGGTTCGACGAACAGCGTCGCCGCGTCGGCGGCGATGAGCAGGTGGGCGATGAACACCGGGTTGAAGCTGACGTCGGCGCCGCGCAGGTTGAGGACCCAGGCGATGTCGTCGACCGTCGAGATCAGATGGTGCGTCGCGCCTGCCTTGCTCATCTCATGGCGCACGGCCGCCAGCTTGGCCGAGCGCGCCTGCGGCGCCTCCGGCCCGGCGTGCTCGTACACCGGCGCGCCGGGCGGCGGCGGCCGTTCGCGCCAGGCGTCGGCGAACACGTCGAGGTCGGTGCGCAGCCCGATGCCGCGGGCGCCGCGCGGGTCGCGCAGCGGGCGGCCGCCGGCCAGCGACAGCACGGTGCCGTCGACGGCGACGGTATGGCCGAGGGCCACGTGCTCGCACAGCCACTCCACGTGCTGGGTGGCAGCGGGCGAGGGTACCTTGACGAGGTCGATCCCGCTGCCGGCCAGCTCGCGCTCGGCCTGCACCCAGTAGCGGCTGTCGACGAAGAGGGCGGCGCGGTCGAGGGTCACGGCGAGCGTCGCGACCGAGCCGGTGAAGCCCGATGCCCACTGCCTGGCCTGCCAGCGCTCGGGCAGGTACTCCGACAGGTGCGGGTCGCTCGAGGGCACCAGCACCGCGGCCGCGCCGCCGGCCTTCAGCGCGTCGCGGATGCACTCGATGTTCAGGCGGGCGGCGGAGGTGCGTGTGTCCATCGCGCTGATTGTAGAAAGCCGCTCCTCGCTGCGGGCCGCCACTAGGCCACGGATCGCGGCTCGCCTGATGGCGGTTCGGCGACGACCCGCGCATTCCGCGCGTACGTGAAATAGGCCCAGGCCCAGTCCGTCATCACCATCAGCCGGTTGCGGAAGCCGATGAGGAAGTAGATGTGGGTGAAGAGCCAGAACAGCCAGGCCAGGAAGCCGCTGAAGCGGAGCGACCCGAACCCGGGGATGGCGAGGTCGACGATGGCGGCCTTGCGGCCGATGGTCGCCAGGTTGCCGTAGTCGATGTAGCGGAATGCCTGCGTCGGCTCGCCGCGCAGGCGGCGCAGGACGTTGGCGGCGGCAAGGCGTCCCATCTGCTTGGCAGCCGGGCTGATCCCCGGCACCGGCTTCGGGCCGTCCGCGGTCGGCGAGGTCGCCGCAGCGAGGTCTCCGATCACCGATATCTCGGGATGACCCGCCACGCTCAGGTCCGCTGCGACCGGGACGCGCCCGCCGCGATCGAGCGCAGCCCCGGTCTGTGCGGCGATGCGCACGCCGAGCGGCACGCCGGCGACGCCGGCAGCCCAGATCACGGTCCGGCTGGCCATGCGTTCGCCGCTCGCCGCATCGCCCGGCCCCGCTGCGACGAACGTGACACCGTCGGCGTCGATGCCCGTCACGCGGCAACCGGTGCGCACCTCGACGCCGAGACGAACCAGCTGCTCGGCGGCGCGCGCCGACAGCGTCGGCACGAAGGTGCCGAGGACGCGGTCCGAGCCTTCGAGGAGGACGATGCGGCTGCGCTGCGGGTCGATGCGGCGGAACTGGCGCAGCAGCGTGTGCCGGGCGATCTCGCTCATCGTCCCGGCCATCTCGACCCCGGTCGGGCCGCCGCCGATGACGACGAAGGTGAGCCAGGCCTCGCGCTCGGCGGGGTCGGATGCACGCTCGGCGTTCTCGAACGCACCGATGACGCGAGCGCGGATGGCGAGGGCGTCGGCCAGCGTCTTCAGACCGGGCGCATGGCGCTGCCAGTCGGCGTGGCCGAAGTAGCTGTGGGTAGCGCCGGCGGCGACGATGAGGTGGTCGTACGGCAGGCGCTCGCCGTCGTCGAGCAGGACCTGCCGCGCTGCCACATCGACGTCCTGCACCTCGGCCCTCAGAACGGTGAGGTTGCCGCGGCCCATCTCGCGTCGCAGCACGTGCCGGATCGGCGCGCTGACGGCGGGCGCGCTCAGCCCCGCGGTCGCCACCTGGTAGAGCAGGGGCTGGAACAGGTGGTGGGTTGTGCGGTCGACCAGCGTGATCTCGAGCGGCGACTTCGAGAGCTTGCGCACCGCTTCGAGGCCACCGAAGCCGCAGCCGATGACGAGGACGCGCTTAGCGGAGCTCATGGGGCCATTTTCCGCGCCGCGGCGCGGCCGGCTTGCCCGGCGACAGGTCTGGCCGTTGCGCCGGGTGGCGGCACCCGACTGTGGTGCCGCCACCATAGGCGTGAACTAGTTTCCGCTTACAAATTGCAATCCCGCGAATCAGGGGGTGATCCGCCTTAAGCTGCGCGGGTTTGCCCCCGTGCATCCAAGGAGCCGCGTCATGAAGTCCTCCTCACCGTCCTTTCCAGTCGCCGTTGCGGTACTTTTCGGCGCCATCCTGGCGGGAGTCGGCAGCGCCGCAGCCGCCGCAGACATCCGCGTGCTGCTCGGCGTCGACCCGGCCGACACCTCGGGCGACATCCTCCTCAGCGCTTCGCTGGCGCCGGCGCAGTCGATGACCCGTGTCACCGGCTCGAGGACGACGATCACGCAGACCTCGGTCATGGCCGAGGTGATGCGGGCGAGCCGGACGGTCGAGAACGAGATCATCATCGCGCCGGCACACGTGACGGCGTCGGCGATGCTGCATGCCTACCAGCTCCTGGCCACCAGCGGGCAGGAACAGAGCTACGTGCTCGTCGCCAGGAACGACATCGACAAGGTCGAGAAGCTTGCCGGCAAGCGCTTGTACCTGCCGCAGCAGGATTCGCTGCGCAGCTACGTCGCCAAGGGCCTGCTCGTCGATTCGGGCGTCAAGCTGGCCCAGTTCGCCAAGGTGACCTACGGCAACACCAGCGGCGGCGGCCTGGTCGCGCTCTCGTTCGACGTCGCCGACGTCACGGTCGCCGACGAGGCGCAGGCCAAGGCCTGGATGGCGGCGCATCCCGGCCAGGCCCGGATCCTGAAGACGACGCGCCCGGTCCCCGGCGGCATGGCCATGGTCGTGCGGAAGGATTTCTGCGCCAGCGACTGCAGCCGCCTCACCGAATGGGTGAACTCGCCGGACGGTGCCATCCCGGGCATCGGCCGCTTCCGCATCGCCTCGGCCGATGCCAACAAGGCCTTCACCTACGTCGCGTCGCTGGGCATCACCACGCCGGACGCGGTGCAGGGCGTGACGCGCGTCGGCCCTGAGGAAGTGGCCGAACTCGCCAGGCAGAACGTGCCCATCGTCGACACGCGCTCGCAGAAGGAGTTCGACAGCGAGCATGTGCGCGGCGCGGTCCTCGCGCCCTACGTCGAGAAGAGCCTCAAGGAGATCGACTTCGACGCCAAGAAGGACGACTTCTCGGCCTTCACCGCCATGAAGCTGCCGAAGGACAAGCCGGTCGTCTTCCTCTGCAACGGACCGGAGTGCTGGAAGTCCTACAAGGCCTCGCGTGCCGCGCTCGCCGCGGGCTACGCCAAGGTCTACTGGTTCCGGGGCGGCATGCCCGAGTGGCGAGAGAAGCGCATGCCGCTCGAGGGCAGCGCCGGCGCGGCGCTGGCCCGCATAACGGCTCCGGGCAAGACGGGCGCGACGAAGACGGTGGCTGCCGCACCCTGACGGGTCGATCTCGCGCGCCGACGCCTCGGTCGGCGCCACCCCCGCGGGGGGCCTCAGTCGCGCGCCGTGGAGCCGGGCCTTGCCAGCATCCGCAGCAGGCGCGCCGTATCGCGCCGTGTGGCGACAAGGGCACCGCGCTCGATGCGGCCGTAGAGATCGAGCAGGGCCTCGCCCCTGGCGGTGACGCTCGCCCCGCCGCCGCGGCTCCCGCCCTGTGTCGTCGCGATCGCCGGGCGATCGAGGCAGCGATTCAGCTCGTCGAGCAGCAGCCAGGCGCGCCGGTACGACATGGCGAGCGACCGCGCCGCCGCCGAGATCGAGCCGTGCTCGCGGACCGCGGCCAGCAGGGCGATCTTGCCCGGGCCGATGGCGACCACGTCGCCGACGCGCACGCGCAGGCGAAGCTGCAGCTTCGCGGGCGCCATGTCGGTGTCGCGCGCCGTGCGCCCGGCCTCGCGGCTCACGGCTCGCGGCGCAGGTCGACCACGCGCTCGGCACGCTCGCTGTTGACCCAGAGCCGGCCGCGCATCCGCCTGTCGTCTGCATCGATGCTGGCGCGCAGCGTCCCGCCGTCGATGGGCTCGGTGCCGTCGGGCACCTCGACGCGCACGGTGAGCACGACGCGGCGCGGCCCGCCGGGAAGGCCTGGCTCGACGCGGTCGTCCTCCGAATCCAGCACCTTGCCTTCGCCTCGGTAGAACACGCGCTTGAGCTCCCGCCCGTGGCGCTGCTTCCAGTAGTCGCGGTGGTTCTGCCAGTCGCGCGCGTGCTCGACCTCGACGGCGCTGCTCGTGAAGCGGAGGTCCTTGGCTTGATGCGTGAAGGTCACGATCACCACGTCACCCTCGCGCGCGCTGATGGCGCCGCGCGCACCGATCGAGGCACGCCAGCGCCCGGCGAGGCTGGCGGCGCGCTCCTTCTGCCACCACCACGCGGCCAGCCCCGCGGCCCCCAGCCCGAGCAGCGTGCCGCCCAAGAGCAAAGGCCGACGACCGGTTGTCGGAGTCAAGGTCGGATCGCCCCCGCCGAGCAGCCCGATGGGGCGCGACGGCACCGGAGGCGCGCCTTCGCGGACGACGAGGCCCAGGTTGCAGAGGTCGTCGGCGAGCCGGCCGACGTCATGGCGCCAGTCGTAGGCACGGAGCTTGCGCCATGTGCGCTCGGCGAGCTGCTCGAACGGGGGCGGCAGGTCCTCGCGCCGCGGGGTCTGCAGGACGCCGTCGCAGAGAACGGGGATGACGTGAGCGTTTGCCGCGACGCCGGCCTCGAGCTCGGTCCGGACGGGGTCGTCCATCCGCTCGATGAGGCGCTGCCCGGCAGCGTCGCACGCGTCCAGGTAGTTCGGAGTGATCAGAACGAGCAGGATCGGCCCGCTGCCGAGGGCGCTTCGGATCTCGTCGCGCCAGCGCGAGCCGGCCGGGAGGTCTTCCTTGTCGAGGAAGATCTGCTCCTGCCCGAACAGCGAGTCGAGGTCGCGCGCCAGGGCCGTCGCCTTGTCGGTGCCGTCGCTGCTGCGGTAGCTGATGAAGACGCGTGCGGTCACGTGGCAGCCCGATTCACAGATCGGTGCGCAGCTTCCAGATCTCGGGGAAGAGCACGACGTCGAGCATCTTGCGCAGGTAGCTCACGCCGCCGGTGCCGCCGGTGCCGCGCTTGAAGCCAATGACGCGCTCGACCGTCGTCACGTGCCGGAAGCGCCAGAGCCGGAAGGTGTCCTCGAGGTCGGTGAGCTCTTCGCCGAGCTGGTACAGGTCCCAATGCGACTGGGGATCGCGGTAGACGACGAGCCAGGCCTGCGCGACCGCCTCGCTCGCCACATAGGGCCGGGCCCAGTCGCGCTGGAGGTGGCTCGCCGGCACCGGCAGGCCGCGCCGCGCCAGCAGGCGCAGTGCCTCGTCGTACAGGGAAGGCGCGTCGTGCGCTGCCTGCACGAGCGCGAGGAGGTCGGGCCGGTGCGAATGCGGCTTCAGCATCGCCGCATTCTTGTTGCCGAGCATGAACTCGATCATCCGGTACTGCCAGCTCTGGAACCCGCTGCTCGAGGCGAGCGACGGCCGCATCGCAGAGTACTCCGGCGGCGTCATCGTCGCCAGCACGTCCCAGGCGTGGACCAGCTGCTCCATGATCTTGCTGACGCGCGCGAGCGTCTTGAAGGCCGGCTGCAGGCGGTCGGCAGCGACCGCCTCGATCGCCGCGCGCAGCTCGTGCAGCATCAGCTTCATCCACAGCTCGCTCACCTGGTGCTGGACGATAAACAGCATCTCGTCGTGCGTGCCGGAGCGGAGCTGCTGCGCGTTCAGCACCGCGTCGAGGTGGAGGTAGTCGCCGTAGCTCATGTCGGCGCGGAAGTCGACCTTCGCCGCTTCGGCGGCGATGATCGCTGCGGCCGTGGCCGGCCCGGCCGCCGCACCGGCGCCGTCGCTGGTCTCGCCCTTCACGTCACCACCGCCCGCCGCGCGAAGCGCGCCTCGCGCCATGCGCCCCCGGCGAGCACGTCGCCCAGCTGCTCGGCCGCGTCCCAGGCGTCGACATGGCGCGTGTAGAGCGGCGTGAAGCCGAAGCGCAGCAGGTCGGCGGCCAGGCTGGGGTCGGGCCGGCCCGGCGTCGCGGAGCGGTCGCCGCCGCGGAAGTCGCCGATCACGCCGCGCTCGATGAGCGCCTGCATGACCGGGTACGCCGCCGGGTGCGCGTAGCTGACCTGGCTGCCGCGCTCGGTCGGCTCCAGCGGCGTGACGAGGGTCAGCTCGGTGCCGTCGCACCGCCGGGAGACGAGGTCGATGAAGAGACGGGTCAGGGCGATCGACTTGGCACGCAGGGCGGCCAGGCCGCCGTGCGCCTCGGCCTGGTCGAAGACCTCGAGGCCGCACTCGAGCGCGGCCAGCGCCAGCACCGAGGGCGTGCCGCAGACGAAACGCGAGATGCCCGGGGCCGGGCGGTAGGCTGGCGCGAACTCGAACGGCGCGGCGTGGCCGAGCCAGCCCGAGAGCGGCTGGCGCAGGCCTTCCCGGTCCATCCGCGCCGTATGGCGGGGATGGGCCCAGACGAAGGCCGGCGCGCCGGGGCCGCCGTTCAGGTACTTGTAGCCACAACCCACCGCGAAGTCGGCAGCCTCTTCGATCGGGCCCTTGCCTTTCAGGTCGACCGGGACGGCACCGGCCGAATGGGCCAGGTCCCACACGACCAGCGCACCCGCCGCGTGGGCATCGCGTGTGACCTGGGCCATGTCGAACATCCGCCCGGTCCGGTAATTGACGTGCGTGAGCATCAGCACCGCCAACTGTTCGTTCAGGTGCGCGGGCAATTCGTCGGCGTCGATC
>NZ_JANODC010000117.1:0-2388 GCF_031412495.1 Rhizobacter sp.
CGCCGTCGTCACGTCGGCGATGTTGCGGACCTGGTCGGTCAGGTTGCCGGCCATCGAGTTGACGGAATCGGTGAGGTCCTTCCAGGTCCCGGCGACGCCCTTCACCTTCGCCTGGCCGCCAAGCTTCCCCTCGGTGCCGACCTCGCGGGCGACGCGCGTCACCTCGGCCGAGAAGTTGCCGAGCTGCTCGACCATCTTGTTGATCGTCTTCGCGGTGCGCAGGAACTCGCCCTCGAGCGGCCGGCTCTCGACCTCGAGCGCCATGCTCTTGGACAGGTCGCCCTGGGCGACGGCGCCGATCACCCGCGCCACCTCGCTGGTCGGGTGCACCAGGTCGTCGATCAGCGAGTTGATGCACTCGACCGACTCGCCCCAGAAACCGCGCGCCTCGCGCAAGGACGCACGCTGCTTCAGCTTGCCTTCCTTGCCGACGACCTGGCGCAGGCGCGCCAGCTCCTCGGCCATGTCCGCGTTCTGCTCGACCACGGCATTGAACGCATCGGCCACCTTGCCCGAGACGCCCGACCAGTGCAGCGGCAGGCGCACGGTGGCATCGCCCTTGCGCAGCCCGGTCAGCGCCGCCAGCAGCGCATTCATCTCTTCGGCGCGGCCGGAAACGCTGGGGTCGTCCAGTACCTTCATGCCATCTCCCTCGGGTGAGCAAGCGTTCGGAATGGGGGGCGCTGCGCCTCGCGCACAGCGCCGACGGATTATGCAAGTCGGGCATCGACCGGACGAGCTGGCGCGGCTCCGCCGCCCCATGTCGTGGAACAGGTCACACCCCCGATCCGCGAAGCCGCGCACCCCATCGCGGGCCGCCGCCGCTTCGGCTCACTCCGCCAGACGGCAACGCCGTGCCCGCGCGCGCGACGCTCGGGCGGAGTGGCGGATTCAGGCCGTCGCCGCCACGACGACGAACTCCGCCGGGATCCGGTAGCCGACGCCGTGTCGCCAGGGCGCGATCGCGGCCAGGTAGCGATCGCGCACGCGTCGCCGGACACCCTCGTCGAAGCGGGACCAGGCGAGGGCGACCGGACCGCCGATCAAGGCTGCGTCGCAGGCCTCCCCGGCGTCGGCATGGTCGAGCGTTCCCTCGATGCGGCGGCTGCGGACGCTGGCGAAGCCTGCGTCCGAGCAGGCTCGGGCGAGCGCGTCGTCCTGGCCGAGCCGGAAGAACAGCGGGCAGACGTCGCTCGCCACCTCGGCATCGACGATGCCGAACACCGCCGCCCAGCCGCAGCGGGTTCGCTCGCCCCAGACCGCGGCCACCATCCGGCCGCCCGGGCGCAGCACGCGGCGCAGCTCGCGCAGGGCGCGCTCCGGCTCCGGCATGTACATCAGGCCGAGGGCGCAGAGGGCGACGTCGAAGCCGGCGTCCGGGCAGTCGAGCGCTTCGCCGTCCATGCGCACGAAGCGGGCGTTCGCGGCGCCGCCCTGACGGGCGCGCGCGCTCGCCGCCTCGACCATCGCGCCCGACAGGTCGACGCCGAGCACGGCACCCTCGGGCCCGACCAAGGCCGCGGCCGCCAGCGAGGCGAGCCCGGTGCCGCAGGCGACGTCGAGGACGCGCTGCCCGGGTCGAAGCGCAGCGAGTTCGAGCAGGGCCGTTCGCGCGCCCGCCAGCGGGGCCTGCCACAGCTGCTCGTAATCCGCTGCGGCGAGGTCCCAGCCATAGCGCTGGACCCTTCGCTGCAACCTGGCCTCCACCGCGCGTGCTCAGCGGCGCGTGATGACGATCTCGAGGTACTCGCTCGGCACGACGAGGGCCGCCGCGCCGGCCCGGTTCATGCCGTTCAGCAACTCCAGCAGATCGTTTTCGAGAGCTGTCGCCTTGTCGGACGGCAAGGCCGCGAATGCCTTGTGCACCGGGCCGTACCAGGTGCGGAAGACGTCGATGAAATGGGCCGCCGAGCGGTAGCGGAAGGCGAAGGTCCGCGTCGTGCATTCGATGGTTGCGGACGAGTCGCCGAACAGCGAGCGCAGGTGCGCCTCGTCGCCCCAGAGCGAAGGCGGCTTGACCCCTGGCGGCGGCGGCAGCTGCCTGCCGAGGGTCCGGAACAGCTGGCCGATGAAGCCGGCCGGCGTCCAGTTGGCCATGCCGATCCGGCCGCCGGGACGGCAGACGCGCAGCATCTCGGCCGCGGCGCGGCCGTGGTCGGGCGTGAACATCACTCCGAAGGTCGAGAGCACGACGTCGAAGCTCTTGTCCGCGAAGGGCAGATTCTCGGCGTCCGCCTCGCGGAAGGTGACCCGCAGGCGTTCGGCCGCCGCGCGCTCGCGGCCACGCTCGAGCAGCGCGCCGACATAGTCGGTCGACGTTACCTCGGCGAAGCGGCGGGCGGCGGCGAGCGTCGCATTGCCGTTTCCGGCGGCGACGTCGAGCACGCG
>NZ_JANODC010000118.1:0-11303 GCF_031412495.1 Rhizobacter sp.
GCCGCGCGGGTTGGCGGCGAAGCGCAGGACGGCGAGGACGTCCCGGCCGACGCGGTGTTCCATCTCGAGCGCGGCGCGCCGCGAGAAGGTCAGCAGCAGCAGCCGGTGGGGGTCGGCGCCGGCCTGGACCAGCCGGGCCACGCGCGCGGCGAGCGTCAGGGTCTTGCCCTGCGCCGGCGATGACCGAGCAGCGGCGGGTGCGCCAGGCGGCCGGGTTCCAGACCGTGCGCCGCGGCGCGGGACTGGGCTTCGTTGAGGCGTCGCGGGCGGTGGCTCGCATCCGAGCACTGTAGTTCCATCCAGCTGGCATGCGAATCCGCACGCGCTCACCGGGGCAAGCTTCATTTCCCGGCCGCGGTGCCGATGAGCCCGCATGAGGTCGTTCCCGAGCCCGGCCCCCGGCGGCGCCGCCGGTCCCCCCTGCCGCGGATGAGTGCCGACAGCGTCAGCTCGGCTCTCGCCGCCGACGACCTCCTCGCCCTCGCGGCGCGTGCCAAGCCCGTGCACGCGCCGACGCGCGAGGCCGCAGGCGCCAGCCCGGCACCGCGCAGCGCGCATCCGTTCGCCGCCGAGTGGCTGGCGCTCCTGTTCGGCCTGGCCCTCACCGCGACCCTGATCGGCTGGTCGCTGTTCAGGTCCCACGAGACGGTCGACCTCACCGAGCGCGACCGCCTGGTCGTGCAGGCCCGCGTCGTCGACGACAACATCGGCCAGCAGCTCGACGGCATCAACCGGGCCCTGGCCAGCGTGCGCGAGGAGTTCGTCGGCACGCCGCCGCACAGTGTCTCGACCCTGATCTCGACCCGCCTCAAGGCGCTCAGCGACGCCATCCCGGGCGTGCGCTCGATGGTCCTGCTCGACGCCGACGGGACCGTGCTCGCGAGCAGCGTCGACACCCTGCTCGGCCGCGACTTCGCCGACCGCGACTACTTCCTGGCGCCGCGTGCCAGCCGCAACCCGAAGACCCTGCACGTCGCGGTCCCCTACAGGACCTCGCTCGGCAACTTCACCGTGGTGTTCTCCCGCGCCATCGTGGGCGCCAACGGCGCGTTCGCCGGTGCCGTCGCCGCCGCGCTCGAGCCGGCGTACTTCGAGGTGCTGCTGCGCTCCGTGCTCTACGCACCGGACATGTGGGTCTCGCTCGGACACGGCGACGGCAAGGTCTTCGTCACCATGCCGCGGACGGCCGCTCGCGTCGAAGGCGACTCGCTGCGCTCGGGCGACATCCCCGGCCCGATGCGCAGCGGCGCGCCCGGGGCCTCGGTCGTGGTCGGCGCGATGGGCGGCTCGAGCGACGTCCGCATGACGGCGCTGCAGTCCATGGCGCCGCACGACCTGGCCCTCGACAAGCCGCTGGTGGTCGCGGTCAGCCGCGCCGCGCCCTCCGTCTTCGCGCCGTGGCGCAAGCAGGCGCTCGAGTACTCGGTCTTCTTCCTGCTCCTGAGCGCAGGCGCCGCCGTCGGCCTGTACCGCGGCCAGGCGCGCCGGCGCGCGTTCGCCGTCCTCGAGGCCGAGGCCGCACGCGAGCGGCGCCGCAATGCCGAGCAGCTCGGGCTGGCCCTGCAGGGCGCCGATCTGGGCCTGTGGGACTGGGACGTGCGCGAGGACGTGTTCCACCAGAACGAGGTGATCCGGTCCCAGCTCGGCTACCGGCCCGGGCAGCTCGGGCCGCTCGGCAACGCCTGGCGCGCCAATGTCCATCCGGACGACATCGAGCGACTCATCTCGGCCATCGAGTCCCACTTCCGCGGCGAGACGGCCGCCTACGAGTGCGAATTCCGCGTCCGCCACAAGGCGGGGCACTGGGTCTGGTTGCTCAGCCGAGGCAAGGTGGTCGAGCGGGACGAATGCGACATGCCGGTGCGCATGACCGGCACGCACATGGACCTCAGCCGGCGCAAGCGCAACCAGGCGCAGATGGAGCGCTCGGCCGAGATGCTCCGGCGCACCGGCGAGCTCGCCAACATCGGTGGCTGGGAGCTCGACCTGGCGACGATGCGCGTCGACTGGTCGGAGCAGGTCTTCCGCATCTACGAGGTCCAGCCGGGCGCGCTGCTGCAGATCGACAGCGCCCTCGACTTCTATGCGCCCGAGGCCCGGCCGGTCCTGCGTGCCGCGATCGACGCCGCCGCCCGCGACGGCACGCCATGGGACCTCGAGCTGCCCTTCGTCACCGCCCTCGGCAACCCGCGCTGGGTGAGGGCCCAGGGCGTGGCCGCCTTCGAGGAAGGCCGGCCGGCGCGCCTGCTCGGCGCGTTCCAGGACATCACAGAGAAGAAGACGATCGCCCTCGAGATGCACCGGCTCAACGAGCAGCTGACGAGGCTGTCGACCACCGATGCGCTGACCGGCGTCGGCAACCGGCGCCTGTTCGACCAGATGCTGAAGACCGAATGGCAGCGCGCCGCGCGCCGCGCCGAAACGGTCGGCCTGCTCATGATCGACATCGACCACTTCAAGGAATACAACGACCACTACGGTCACCCGGCCGGCGACGTCTGCCTGCGCGAGGTGGCGCGGATGGTCGGCCAGTCGGTCCGCCGCGGCGGCGAGCTCGCCGCCCGCTACGGCGGCGAGGAGTTCGTCCTGCTCCTGCCCGGAGCGGACCTCGCGGCGGCGCGGCTCGTCGCCGAGCGCTGCAGCCAGCTGCTCGCCGAAGCCAAGATCGAGCACCGCGCGTCGGCGACGTCGGCATGGCTGACGGTCAGCATCGGCGTCGCCAGTCAGGCAGCGTCGGCCAGCGTGGATTGCGGCACGCTGGTCGAGATCGCCGATGCCGCGCTGTACCGCGCGAAGCGGTGCGGCCGTGGCAGGATCGAGTTCTGAGGGGCGCGCCTGATCGCGACCCGGAACACCTGGGAGGGTGTTGATGTCGCCACTCGACAGCATCGGTTCGAGCCTGCAGACCATGGGCTTCGCGCAGCTCGGCTGCGCCTTCGTCGCCACGCTGGCCTATGCCTTCGCGCTCAACGCGTCGCTGACCCTGCCGATGCGCCTGTGGGCCGGCCTGGCCGCATTCGTCGCCGCCGCGACCTTCTCGGCGCTGACGCCGTCGTGGGTGAGCGGCGTCGCGCTGATGGGCCTGGCCATCGTCGCCACCGGCGCCTTCGTCGCCGGCGCCTGGCTGCTGGCGGCCGTGTTCGGGCTGCGCAGTGCCTCGGGCAGCGTCGCTGAAGTCACGGCGCCGGACACCTCGTTCGAGCCGGGCGCCGTCGAGCCGGCACCCGCGCCGCAGGACGACCGCGGCGGCGGGCCGCTGTCCCTGCCGGCGCCGTCGCACTGACCTCCCGCGGCCGTCAGTAGGCGGCGAGCACGAGCGCCGCCGCGAGCACCGCCGGCAAGGCCTGCACGAAGAGAATCCTGCGGCTCGCGGTCACCGCGCCGAAGGCGCCGGCGACCAAGGCGGCGAGGATGTCGGCAGCAAGCTTCATGAGGCCCTTGTACTGTGTCGCCGGCGCCCGGGCCAGCGGACTTGCCCGCGATGTTCCCGCACAATGAAAGCATGAACGCGCCCGAGCCCACTGCGCTGCAGGAACCATCGATCGCCGACGAGCGCCGGGCCTTCTACGAGCGCATCGGCAAGCTGCACATGACGCCGCTCTGGGAAGTGCTGGGGGCACTGGTGCCGACGGCGCCGAAGAGCCCGGTGGCGGCAGCACTCTGGCGCTACGACGAGGTCCGCAGCCACGTCATGGACGCCGGCCGGCTCATCAGCGCCGAGGAAGCCGAGCGGCGGGTCCTCATCCTCGAGAACCCGGCCCTGCGCGGCCAGTCGTCGATCACCCAGTCGCTGTACGCGGGGCTGCAGCTGATCCTGCCCGGCGAGGTGGCGCCGGCGCACCGCCACACGCAGTCGGCGCTGCGCCTGGTACTCGACGGCGAAGGCGCCTACACCGCGGTCGACGGCGAGCGCACGACGATGCGCTTCGGCGACTTCATCATCACGCCGTCGTGGACCTTCCACGACCACGGCAACGACGGCAGCGAGCCCGTCGTCTGGCTCGACGGCCTCGACATCCCGCTGGTCCGATTCCTCGACGCCGGCTTCGCCGAGAAGAGCGCGCTGAAGTCGCAGGCACCGGCGCGTCCCGAAGGCGATGCCCTGGCCCGCTACGGCAGCAACATGCTGCCGCTCGACTTCGAGCAGGCGGCGCACGAACCGACCCGCGTCTTCGTCTATCCCTTCGCACGCACGCGCGAATCGCTGCTCGGCATCTCGCGCAGCACGATCGACCCGCACCACGGCTTCAAGCTGCGCCACGTCAATCCGGCGACCGGCCGCTCGCCGATGCCGACCATTGGCACCTTCGCGCAGCGGCTGCCGGCGCGCTTCGAGACGCGGCCCTGCCGCAGCAGCGACAGCACGGTGCACGTCTGCCTGGAGGGCGGCGGGCGGGCGCAGGTCGGCGAGCTTTCGTTCGACTTCGGCGCGCGTGACATCTTCGTCGTGCCGTCGTGGCACGCGCTCACGCTGGCCGCCGCCGAGGACACCGTCCTCTTCAGCTTCTCCGACCGTCCGGTCCAGCAGGCGCTCGGGCTCTGGCGCGAAGAGCGCATGGGCTGAAGCCCCGATCGCCATGACCGCCCAGGGCACGGTGATCGTCGCCGGCGCCGGCATCGGCGGCCTGGCAGCCGCCCTGGCCCTGGCCCGGCGCGGCTTCACGGTCCGCGTCCTCGAGCAGTCGGCCGAGCTCGGCGAGATCGGTGCCGGCGTCCAGCTCGCACCGAACGCGTTCGCCGCCTTCGATGCGCTCGGCGTCGGCGATCGCGCCCGCAGCCGCGCCGTCTACACCGAGCGCATGGTGATGATGGACGCCGTCGACGAGCGCGTCGTCGGCGAGATCCCGACCGGCGCCGCCTTCCTGAGCCGCTTCGACAACCCGTACGCGGTGATCCATCGCGCCGACATGCACCTGTCGCTGCTCGAGGCCGTGCAGGCGCAGGCCCGCGTCGAGCTCTGCACCTCGACCCGGGTCGAGCGCATCGAGCAGGACGAGCACGGCGTCGCCGTCTTCGATGCCGCCGGCCACATGCACCGCGGCGCCGCGGTCGTCGGCTGTGACGGCGTGAAGTCGGCCGTGCGCGCCCAGCTGGTCGGCGACCCGGTGCGGGTCTCCGGCCACGTCGTCTACCGCGCCGTCGCCGACGCGGCCGACTTTCCTGCCGACCTGCGCTGGAACGCGGCAGCGGTCTGGGTCGGCCCCGACTGCCACCTCGTCCACTACCCGCTGCGCGGCGGCGAGCAGTACAACGTCGTCGTCACCTTCCACAGCCGCGAGGCGGAGACGTGGAGCGTGCGCGACGGCAGCCAGGCCGAGGTGCTGTCGTACTTCGAAGGCGTCTGCCCGCGGGCGCGCCAGCTGCTGCAGCTGCCGAAGAGCTGGAAGCGGTGGGCCACCGCCGACCGCGAGCCGATCGCCAACTGGACCCACGGCCGCGCCACCCTGCTCGGCGACGCCGCGCATCCGCTCCTGCAGTACCTGGCCCAGGGTGCGTGCATGGCGCTCGAGGACGCGGTCACGCTGGGCGAAGCCCTTGCCGCGAGCGACGACGACGTCGAGGCGGGCTTCGCCCTCTACGAGCGCTCGCGCGTCGCGCGCACTGCCCGCGTCGTCCTCATGACGCGCGAAATGGGGCGCCTCTACCACGCCCGGGGCGTCGAGCGCCTCGTCCGCAACGAGCTCTGGAACGGCCGCAGCCCGGAGCGCTTCTACGACGCGCTCGAGTGGCTCTACGGCTGGACGGCGGGCGGCTGCCTGGCGGCCGGATCGGCGTCGGCCGCTGCCGCGTAGCGCAAGGGCACGAGGACGCGGAACGTCGTCCCCACGCCCTCCTCGGTCTCGACCTCGACGCTGGCGGCGAGCAGGTCGCAGAGCCGGCGCACGATCGCCAGGCCGAGGCCCTCGCCCTGGACCTGCCGGGCCGCCGGGCGGCGCTCGGTCGCAGCGGCCGTTGAGCCCGCCACGGGGTCGGCGCCGGCTTCGGTGCCCGAGCCCTCGAGCTGCTGCGACTGCGCCGTCGCCTCGGTCAGCGCGCTCACCAGCGGCGTGCCGGGACCGCCGTCGAAGCCCGGTCCGGTGTCCTGGACGGCGAATTGCCAGCGGCCGTCGTCGTGCGCCACGGTCTCGCCCCAGGTCACGGTCACGCCGCCCTCGCGGGTGTACTTGAGCGCGTTGAGCAGCAGGTTCTGGGCGATCCGCCGCACCTTCATCTCGTCGCCTTCCACGACCAGGCTCTCCGGACCACCGGTGTTCAGGAACAGGCGCCGCTCGTCGGCGATCGGCCGGAGGTCGGCGCACAGTCGGCGCAGCGTCTCGGCGGCATCGAAGGGGGCGACCTGGCGCACTTCCTGGCCGGCCTGGAGGCGGGCCAGGCCCGTCACCTCGTCGAGGAGGCGATGCAGCGAGGTCACGTTGTTGCGCAGGAGGCCGAGGAAATCCTGCCGCTTCTGCGCAGGCAAGGCCTCGAAGTTCAGCCCTTTGGCCACGTTGGCGACGACCCCGAGGTTGCCGCGCAGGTCGTGGGCCGCCTGGGCCCACAGCTCGGCGTGCTTGCGCTCGAGCTCGCGGACGTTGTTGAGCGCGTGCTCCAGATCGAGCAGGTTGCCGGAGGCCTCGAGGCGCTCGAGGCGGAAGTACTCCTCGGCGCTGGTCGTCGTTGCCTCGCTGAGCTGCGCGACGAGTTTGGCGCGCGCTTCCGCCAGCACTTCCGGACCGAAGGCCGGGTCGGCGGCGACGCGCTCCAGTTCGTCGACCAGACAGCAGTGCAGCGCACCCCACTCGCGCGTCACCTCGTGCAGGTCGTAGCCCTGCTGCCAGCGCTGCAGGCCGTGCGCCTCGGCGTTTTCCGCTTCCCGGGCCAGCGGCGCGACCCCCTGGCGGCCGGGGGCCGAGGCAAGCAGTTCGGCGAAGGCCTCGAGCCAGGCGGGCAGGTGATCGTTGAGCTGGCTGCGCGGCAGGGAGTCGCCGGTCTGCAGCTTCGGATCGGCGGCCTGCGCCTGGTGCCAGGCCGCCAGCACGGCCGGGATCCGTTCCCTGAGCCGCCCTCCGAGCGCCTTGCGCTGCATCTGCAAGCTCTGACTGGCCATTCGTTCTACCTCTCCCGTTGCGGCCCATTGTGCGGGAGGCGGGCATGAAAAAAGCGCCCCGGAGGGCGCTTCGGTCCAGCCTTGCGCGACTACTTGCCGTCGCGGTCGGAGTCGCCCGGGACGGCGCGCTCGACGGTGTCGCTGACCCGATGCCAGGCATCCTTGGTCGCGTGCTTGGCCCGATCCCACGTCAGGCTCGAGTTGCCGCGCGCCGACTCCCAGCCGCTCGACAGGTCGCCCTCGACGTCTTCGAAGCGGCGGCCGGCGTGCTGGCTGTACGAGTTCACGCCGTAGCCGTAGGCCGGGCCGTAATCGTCGTAGCTGGAGCCCGACTCGACGTAGGGCCGGCTCGAGTAGTTGTCGCGCCAGTAGGCGTCTTCCCGCGTCGGGTCGATCGACTCGGCGATGCCCTTGCCCGCCAGGCCGCCGACGACGGCACCATTGGCGCCACCGTTGATGGGGCCGAGCGGACCCCCGGCGCGGGTGCCCGCAGCGGCACGGGTCATCGCGGCTGCCGCGGCAGCCCCGAGCCCGGCCCCGGCGACGGCGCCGACGCCGGTGCCGACCGGATGGGATCCGGCTGCGCCGGTCAGCGGATCGCGGTTCGCGTCGGGGGTGTTCGTTCTTGAGTCGTTAGCCATGGCGGCCTCCTGGTGTCGAGTGGATGAAATCGGCTGCAATCCGCTTTAGCGGACGCTGCCGCGGCGGAACAGGTTGACGATCGCGAGCAGGATCGCGGCGCCGAGGAACGACACCAGCAGCGACGGCAGGCTGAAGTTGTCCTGGTTGATGGTGCCGAC
The DNA here is from genome assembly GCF_031412495.1 of Rhizobacter sp. Classification (GTDB taxonomy): domain Bacteria; phylum Pseudomonadota; class Gammaproteobacteria; order Burkholderiales; family Burkholderiaceae_C; genus Schlegelella_A. The sequence goes on from NZ_JANODC010000118.1 coordinate 7,888, forward strand.
GCCGAGCAGCGGCGAGATCAGCCAGCCGCCGAGGAGCGCACCGACGATGCCGACGACGACGTTGAGGATGATCCCCTGCTGGCCGTCGGTCTTCATCATCAGGCTGGCGAGCCAGCCGATGATTCCTCCGACGATGAGCCAAATGATGAAGTTCATGAAGCTTTCTCCTGGTTGTTGCGGTTGACGCTGCTTGAGCAACGTGACCGCAAGACTAGGTTCGGGTGCACGGGTTTGCCATGCCGGCGCGCCGCGTTGGCGAGGGTGAGCCGACCCCTCGGCGGCGTCGGACGCGGCCTACCGGTCGCGTAGGTCGCCCGGGCAGCCACCTTGGCGGCGGACGGCGGGCGCCGCCCGGCCGGTCACGTCACCGGCGCCGGGTTGAAGAGGACCAGAGAATTGCGCAGCCCGGCCCTTTCCGCGCAGGTGCGGCGGCCGCTGGCCACGTCGAGCAGGAGCCGGAACAGGGCCCAGCCGGTCTCCTCGATCGTCGCCTCGCCGTCGGCGATGGCCCCGGCGTTCAGGTCCATCAGGTCGTGCCAGCGCCGGGCCAGGCCGGTGGTCGTCGCCACCTTGACCACCGGCACCTCGGCCAGGCCGTAGGGCGTGCCGCGGCCGGTGGTGAAGACGTGCACGTTCATGCCGGCGGCGAGCTGCAGCGTGCCGCAGATGAAATCGCTCGCCGGGGTGGCGGCATAGACCAGGCCGCGCTCGATGCCCTTGTCGCGCAGGCGCTCGCCCGGGCCGAGCACGCCCGCGATCGGCGCGGTGCCCGACTTGACGATCGAGCCCATCGCCTTTTCCACGATGTTGGCCAGGCCGCCCTGCTTGTTGCCCGGCGTCGTGTTGGCGCTCCGGTCGGCGCCGCCGCGGCCGAGATAGGCGTCGTACCAGGCCATCTCGCGGATCATTTCTGCGGCGACGGCAGCCGTCGCGGCGCGGGCGGTGAGCTGGTCGATGCCGTCGCGCACCTCGGTGACCTCGGAGAACATGACGGTGGCGCCGGCGCGCACGAGGAGGTCGGTGCAGAAGCCGACCGCCGGGTTCGCCGTCGCGCCGGAGAACGCGTCGCTGCCGCCGCACTGCACGCCGACGACGAGCGCCGCCGCCGGGACCGTCTCGCGCCGGCGCGCGTCCAGGCGCTCGAGGTGGACCTGCGCCGAGGCCAGGATCGAGTCGATCATCGAGGCGAAGCCGATATGCCGATCGTCCTGCAGGCGGATCAGGTCCATGGCCGCCCCGCCGTCGCCCGGACCGCCGCGCTCGTCGGCGATCGCGAACGAGCCCGGCGGCAGCAGCCGCTCGGGCTGCAGCTTTTCGCAGCCGAGGCTCACCACCATCACCTCGCCGCCGAAGTTCGGGTTCTTGCTGATGTTGCGCAGGGTGCGGATCGGGATCAGCGCGTCCGGCGCGTCGATGGCCACGCCGCAGCCGTAGCTGTGCTCGAGGCCGACCACGTCGTCGACGTTGGGATAGCGCGGCAGCAGCTCGGCCTTGATGCGCGCGACGGCGAAGTCGACGACGCCGGCCACGCACTGCACCGTCGTCGTGATGGCGAGGATGTTGCGCGTCCCGACCGAGCCGTCGGCGTTGCGGTAGCCCTCGAAGGCGAATCCCTCGAGCGGCGCCGGCGCGGGGCCGCGCCGGGTCGCGATCGGCAGGCCCTCCAGCGAGCGCGCCTGCGGCATGCGCACCAGCCGCTCGTGGACCCAGCGGCCGGCGCCGATGGCCTGCGCCGCGGCGCCGATGGCGATGCCGTAGCGAAGCACCGCGTCGCCGGCGCTGATGTCGCGGAGCGCCACCTTGTGCCCCTGCGGCACGCGCTCCTGCAACACCAGCCCGGACGCAAGCACCGTCCCCGTCGCCAGCCCGCCCTCGTTGGCGACGATGGCGACGTTGTCGCCCTCCTTCATCACGATGACGTGCGGCGCCTGTGCCGCGGCGGCGGCGGCGCCGGCGTTGGCGTTTCCGGTACTGGCGAGGCGACTCGACATGGGCGAAAGTCTATGCCTGCGCCCGCCGGGGCGCGCCCTCCTGCGGAGACCCCATGACCTGCTCCCGACGCTTCCTCGCCGCCGCTGCCGCCGCCCTGGCCGCGACGGCCTTCCTCGGCACCGCGACCGCCCAGGACAAGTGGCCTTCCAAGCCCATCACCTACATCGTTCCCTTCCCGGCCGGCGGCACCACCGACATCCTGGCCCGCCTGATCGGGCAGAAGCTCGGGCCGGCCCTCGGCACCACCATCGTCGTCGACAACAAGGGCGGTGCCGGCGGCAGCGTCGGCTCGGAGATCGCCTCGCGCGCGGCGCCCGACGGCTACACGATCCTCGGCGGCACGATCAGCTCGCACGCCATCAACGTCAGCCTGTACCCGAAGCTCGGCTACGACCCGATCGCCTCGTTCGTGCCGATCGCGCTCATCGGCACCAACCCGACGGTGCTGGTCGTCAACCAGGCGAGCCCGCACAAGACCCTCCAGGACGTGATCGCGGCCGGCAAGGCGAAGAAGGCCCTCAGCTCGGCATCGGCCGGCAGCGGCACCTCGCAGCACCTGTCGCTCGAGCTGCTCAAGTCGCGCGCCGGCATCGACATCACGCACATCCCGTACAAGGGCAGCGGCCCCGCCATCCAGGACGTCATGGCCGGCCAGGTCGACATGATGTTCGACACCACGGTGGTCGCCGGGCCGCACATCGAGAGCGGCAAGCTGCGCGCGCTGGCGGTCACGTCGGCGAAGCGCCTGCCCTCGATGCCGAACGTGCCGACCGTCGCCGAGAGCGGCGTGCCCGGCTACGAGGTCATCTCGTGGCAGGGCGTCTTCGCACCCGCGGGCACGCCGAAGACCATCGTCGACCGCCTGCACACGGAGATCGGCAAGATCCTGCGCGAGCCGGAGATGCAGGAGCGGCTGGGCAAGCTCGGCATGCAGGGCGCCGACATGACGACCGAGCAGATCGCCGCCTTCCAGAAGGCCGAGGTCGCGAAGTGGGCGGCGGTGATCAAGCAGGCCAACATCAAGCTCGAGTGACGGGCCCGCCGTTCCTGACGCGACCGCCCATGCGCCTGCTCCGCCTGCTCGTCGCCTGCCTCGGCGCGGCGCTGCTCGGCGCCTGCGCCAGCCCGCGGCCGACCGCCGTGCCGCCGGCGCTGTTCAACGACGCGCTGTTCCGGCCGGCCGCCGGCCGCGTCTCGACCGACGCGGTGTTCGCGATCAGCGACGCGATGCGGCACTACCTGCAGGTCGACATCGGCCGGCAGCTGGCCGCCCGGGGCGCGCAGGCCGGCCTCGTCGACGCCCTGTCGAAGCCGGGCCAGCTCAAGCTCGAGTACGACGCGGCGCGGACCAGGAATGCGGCGGAGGCCTTCGCCGCCCGCTCGGGCAACTGCCTGTCCCTGGTCCTCATGACGGCGGCCTTCGC
>NZ_JANODC010000119.1:0-2987 GCF_031412495.1 Rhizobacter sp.
CGCGAGGGGGGCTTTTTCCTGACCACCGTTGGCCGGGTCCAGACGCCGACGCTGTCGATCATGGTCGAGCGAGAGGAGCAGATCCGTCGCCACGTCTCGCGCGACTACTGGGAAGTGCGCGCGACCTTCGCCGTCGGTGCCGGCGAGTACGAGGGCAAGTGGTTCGACCCGAAGTGGAAGAAGAAGGCCGACCCGGGCCGGGACGGGGCGCCGCCCGTCGTCGATCCCGAACTGCGCGCCGACCGGCTCTGGACCGAGGCCGACGCCAAGGCCATCGCCCAGGCCGTCCAGGGCGAGCCGGCCCGCGTCGCCGAGGAGGCCAAGCCGAGCACGCAGGCAGCGCCGCTGCTCTACGACCTGACCAGCCTGCAGCGCGAGGCGAACTCGCGCTTCGGCTTCTCCGCGCGCACGACGCTGTCGCTGGCGCAGGCCCTGTACGAGAAGCACAAGGTCCTCACCTACCCGCGCACGGACAGCCGGGCCCTGCCCGAGGACTACGTCGAGGTCGCCAGGCAGACCGCCGAGATGATCGCCGGCGAGACCCTGCCCGGGCCGCTGCGGCCGCTCGCCGCCCATGCGAAGACGGCGCTGAAGGAAGGCTACATCCGCCCCTCGAAGCGGATCTTCGACAACGCCAAGGTATCGGACCACTTCGCCATCATCCCGACCCTGCAGGCGCCGAAGAGCCTCTCGGAGATCGAGGCCAAGCTCTACGACATGGTCGCCAAGCGCTTCCTCGCCGTGTTCTTCCCGTCGGCCGAGTTCCTGGTCACGACCCGCATCTCGACGGTCGAGAAGGGCGGCAACGCCTGGAGCTTCCAGACCAACGGCAAGGTGATGGTCCGGCCGGGCTGGCTGGCGGTCTACGGCCGCGAGGCCCAGGAGGACGACGCCAGCCTGGTCGCCGTGGCCGAAGGCGAGCTGGCCCGCACCGAGAGCGTCGACGTCAAGGCCCTGAAGACGCGGCCGCCGGCTCGCTACACCGAGGCCACGCTGCTGTCGGCGATGGAAGGCGCAGGCAAGCTGATCGAGGACGACGACCTGCGCGAGGCGATGCAGGAAAAGGGCCTCGGCACGCCGGCGACGCGCGCCGCCGTCATCGAGGGGCTCATCTACGAGAAGTACATCCACCGCGAAGGGCGCGAGCTGGTCCCCGGAGCCAAGGCGTTCCAGCTGATGACGCTGCTGCGCGGCCTCGGCGTCGAGGACCTGACCAAGCCCGAGCTCACCGGCAACTGGGAGTACCAGCTGGCCGAGATGGAGAAGGGCCACCTCGAGCGCGACACCTTCATGAAGAGCATCGCGGCCATGGCCGAGCGCATCGTCCGCAAGGCCAAGGAGTACGACCGCGACACGATCCCCGGCGACTACGTGACGCTGGCGACGCCGTGCCCGAACTGCGCCGGCGTCGTCAAGGAGAACTATCGCCGCTACGCCTGCGTCGGCATCCCCGAAGGCATGCCGGGCGCCGCCTGGCCGGCGCGCGAGGGCTGCGGCTTCTCGATGAGCAAGATCCCGGGCGGGCGCCCGTTCGAGCTGGCCGAGGTCGAGGCCTTCCTGCGCGACCGGCGCATCGGCCCGCTCGAAGGCTTCCGCTCGAAGGCCGGCTGGCCGTTCACCGCCGAGCTCAAGCTCGTCCGCGACGAGGAGATCGGCAACTGGAAGCTGGAGTTCGATTTCGGCGAGGAGGCCAAGCGGGAAGCGGAGTCCGGCGCCCCGGTCGACTTCGGCGAGCAGGAGCCGCTCGGCAAGTGCCCGAAGAGCGGCGGCCGGGTCTTCGAGTTCGGCACCAGCTACGTCTCCGAGAACGCGGTCGGCCCGAACCCCTCGAGCGACTTCAAGGTGGGCAAGGTGATCCTGCAGCAGCCGGTCTCGCGCGAGCAGATGAGCAAGCTGCTCGAGACCGGTCGCACCGACCTGCTCGACGGCTTCGTCTCCAACAAGACGCGGCGCAAGTTCAAGGCTCGCCTGGCCTGGGACGCGAGCGAGGGCAAGGTGGTGTTCGAGTTCGAGCCGAGGCCGGGCCGGCCGCCGGCGGCGAAGAAGAGCGGCGCGCCGGCGAAGACGGTGGCGAAGACCGACGCGGCGACGGCCAAGACACCGGCGAAGACGCCGGCGGGGACGCCCGCGAAGAAGGCGGCGAAGAAAGCCACCACCGCCGCCAGGAAGGCGGCACCTGCGCGCAAAGCGGCGGCGCCGAAGTCGAACACCTAGCAGCGCGGAGCGCGCCGTCCGACGCGGCAAGGCAGCACGGCGTGGGAGACTGGGCGTCTCGGGTCCGTGCCCAGGGAGTCGCCATGTCGTGCCATCTTCGCGTCGCCAGATCGATCGCCGTTGCCTGTGTCGCCGGCGCCCTCGTGCCGTGGGCTGCGGCACAGCAGACCGAGCGCAAGCCGCCGCCGCGGCTGCCGCCGACGGGCACGCAGACCAGCGCCATCCCGGCCGGGGTCGACAGCGGCACACCGGCGACCAGCGACAGCATGCCGCTCGGCACGCCCGTTCCGCCGGCGGGTGCCGCCGATCGCAACGACCAGAACAAGCGCTCGGCCGCGGCACGGGCTGCGGCCCGGCCGGCCTCGGCGTCGTCTGGGATTGGGCAAGCGGCGGCGGCGACGGAAGCGGCCCGGCCGGCCGCCTCCGCCGTCAGGCCGGCGCGTTCACCGACGCCGTCGCCACCAGCTCGTTGAAGAGGGCGAGCGACGCCTTGCCGGAGACGGCGTAGGGGTCGAGCACCGCTGCTTCCGAATACTTCAGCAGCAGCGCCGGGTTGAGCCGGCTCATGTTGACCTGCCCCATCGACCAGCTCGAAAAGCTCCGCTCGCCGATCTCCTCGTAGCTGAGCAGCACCACCTCGTGGTGGCGCGGGTCCTGCGCGATCCGGTTGTAGAGCGCGCTGACGGGGCCGCGGCCGCCTTCGAGCACCTGCAGGAAGATGTTCGCGTTGGCGCAGTGGCAGAGCACGCCGGTGATGCCGACACGCGGGTTGT
>NZ_JANODC010000120.1:0-3117 GCF_031412495.1 Rhizobacter sp.
AACATGAACACGCTGCGCCTGGAGGTGGCGCGCGGCCGCGACAAGGCGCTGATCACCAAGGACCGGATGCGCGTCGACGTCATCGCCGAGTTCTACGTCCGCGTCGCCGCCTCGCCCGAGGCCGTCGCGGCGGCGGCGCAGACGCTTGGCCAGCGGACGCTCGCGCCCGACCAGCTGAAGGAGCTGGTCGAGGGCAAGTTCGTCGACGCCCTGCGCACGTCGGCAGCGGAAATGACGATGGAGGAGCTGCACGAGAAGCGCGGCCAGTACGTGCGCCGGGTCCGCGAGGCCGTCGCCGGCGACCTGACGAAGAACGGGCTCGAGCTCGAGGCGGCGTCGCTGACCCAGCTCGACCAGACGGCGATGGAGTTCTTCAACCCGAGCAACGCCTTCGACGCCGAGGGCCTGACGCGGCTCACCGAGCAGATCGAGCACCGCAAGAAGCAGCGCAACGACGTCGAGCAGGACACGCTGGTCGCCATCCGCAACAAGAACCTCGAGGCGGAGAAGCTCTCGCTCGACATCGACCGGGAGAGCGAGTACGCCCGCCTGTCGCAGCACCGCGAGGTGGAGGTCGCGCGGGCCCGCCAGCGCGCCGAGCTGATCACCGAGCGGGCCCGCCGCGAGCAGGACAGCGAGAGCGCGCAGATAACGGCCAAGCAGACCATCGACGCGGCCCGCATCCGCTCCGAGCAGACGATCGAGCAGGAGCGCATCTCGAAGGAGCGCACGGTGCAGGGCGCCGAGATCGAGCGCCGGCAGGCGATGGAGCTGGCGGAGCAGCAGCGTGCCATCGCCGTGGCCCGCGAGAGCAAGGCGCAGAGCGAAGCCCAGGCCGCCGCCGACGAGGCGCGCGCCCTGGCGGTGTCGGCCGAGGAGCGCGTCTTCACGGCCCGCGAGGTCGAGATGGCCGAGCGCAAGAAGGCGATCGATCTCATCGGCGCGGCGCAGTCCGCAGAGCGCGAGGCGTTGCGGCTCACGCACGCGGCGCGGGCCGAGAAGGAGGCGAGCGCCGATCGCGGCGCGTCGATCCGGGCCCAGGCCGAGGCCGACGCCGATGCCGACAAGATCAAGTCGATGGCGATGCGCGTGCGCGCCGAGATCGAGGCCGAGGCGATGCGCATGATGAACGACGCCCACAACATGCTGTCGCCGGAGGCGCGTGCCTCGGCGCTGCGCCTGAAGATCGTCGAGAAGGCCGAGGCCATCATCCGCGAGTCGGTGCGGCCGATGGAGCGGATCGAAGGCATCAAGATCCTGCAGGTCGACGGCTTCGGCGGCGGTGGCGGCGGCAGCCACGTCAACGGCGACGCGGGCGGCGGCGGCTTCGCCGACAACATCGTCAACTCGGCCCTGCGCTTCCGGGCCCAGGCGCCGATCGTCGACCAGCTGCTGCGCGAGATCGGCCTCGAGGCCGGCGACATCAACCGGCTCACCGGTGGCATGACCAGCGGCATGGCAAGCACCCAGCCGGCCCTCGGGCAGAACCCGCCGAAGAAGGACTAGCGCGTGGTCAACGTCTACGTCTCGACCGTCATCGACGCGCCGGCCGACACCGTCTGGGCCCGGGTCCGCGACTTCAACGGCCTGCCGAAATGGCACCCGGGCATCGCCGACAGCCGCATCGAGAACGGCGAGCCGGCCGACCGCATCGGCTGCATCCGCCACTTCCACACCCGGGACGGCGGCACCATCCGCGAGCGGCTGCTGGCGCTCTCGGACTACGACTACTCGTGCACCTACTCGATCCTCGATAGCCCGATGGGCGTCGAGAACTACGTCGCGACGCTGAAGTTCACGCCGGTCACCGACGGTGCGCGCAGCTTCGCCGAATGGAGCGCCGAGTTCGACTGCGCCGAGGCGCGCGAGCGCGAGCTCACCGAGCTGATCGGCAACGGCGTGTTCCAGGGCGGCTTCGAGGCCCTGAAGAGCCACTTCGGCCGGCGCTAGGCACCTCCTCGCCGGGCATGCTGCAGAAGGTCGTCCGCTCGACCATCATCGACGCGCCGATCGAGCGCGTCTGGGCCGTGTTGCGCGACTTCAACAGCCACGACCAGTGGCACACCGTCGTCGAGCAGAGCCGCATCGAGGGCCGCGACCGGAGCGACCAGGTCGGCTGCGTGCGCAGCTTCACGCTGAAGGACGGCAACCGCATCCGCGAGCAGCTGATCGCGCTCTCCGATGCCGACCACGTGTCGACCTACTGCATCCTCGATGCGACGGTGCCGCTGCAGCGCTACGTCGCCACCGTGACGCTGAAGCGCGTCACCGACGGCGAGCGAACCTTCTGGCACTGGGAGTCGACCTTCGCGACGCCGCCCGGCCGCGAGCGCGAGCTGCGCGAGATGGTCGCCACCGGCGTCTATGAAGCCGGCTTCGAGAACCTGCGCCGGCACCTGAACGCGGGCGCCGACCTGAACGGCGGCCCCGTCGGCGACGGCGCTCGGCCGACCGGTGCCGCGGTGGGCACGCGGCGCATCGTCGTGTCCGCCTACGGAGGGCCGGAGGTCCTGCGCAGCGACGCGGGCGAGGCGCCGGCGCCGGCAGCCGGCGAGGTGCGCATCCGCCAGCGCGCCATCGGCGTCAACTACTTCGACATCTATCTGCGCCGCGGCTGGATCCCGGCCATGCTGCCGCTCGGCGGCTCACCGGCCGTGCTCGGCATGGAAGCGGCGGGCTCGGTCCTCGATGTCGGCCCGGGCACGAGCGGCCTGCTGCCCGGTGATCGCGTCGCCTACCTCGGCCCCCAGCCGGGCGCCTACAGCAGCGTGCGCACGGTCGCCGCGGCGTGGGTCGTGCGCCTGCCGGCGGCGGTGGAGGACGACGTCGCCGCGGCGACGCTGCTGAAGGGCCTGACCGCCGACGTGCTCCTGCGCGACGTTGGCCGGGTCGATGCCGGAACGCGGCTGCTCGTCCACGCCGCCGCCGGCGGCCTCGGGCTGCTGCTGTGCAGCTGGGCGGCGAGCCTGGGCGCGACCGTCGTCGGCACCGTCTCGTCCGAAGCGAAGGCCCGTGTGGCCCGCGAGCACGGCTGCCGGCACGTCATTGTCACGCCCGACTACCGCTTCGCCGACGCCGTGCAGCGCGCCTGCGGCGGTGCCGACGTGATCGTCGACG
>NZ_JANODC010000121.1:0-7236 GCF_031412495.1 Rhizobacter sp.
CGGGCAGGCTCTTCGCCAGCGCCGCCGCCTTCAGCGGGTCGACGGCGTAGCGCACGGTCAGGTCGGCGCCGAGCGACAGGCCCTCGAGCGACTGCAGCGGCGCCGGCCCGTCGGCACGGCTCATCTGCGCCGCCCGCCAGCCCTGGTCGCGCAGCGACAGCACGCGCAGCCGGTGCACGGCGGGCCAGACCAGGACGCTGCCTTCGCTCCACTCGGTCGTGGCGCCGCTCAGGGTGTTAATGCGGATGCCGACCTCGCCGCGGCCGACTCCCTGCACCGGCGGGTGGCTCACGAGGACCAGCGCCGACACCGTCGCCAGGACGACGACGACCAGCGGCAGCACCATGCGGCGCAGCGCCGGGCCGGGCCGGTCGGCGACGACGCGCGTCTGAAAGCTCCCCTCGTAGGCCGCATGGCGGCGCGCACGCCAGCGCGAGAGCCGGCGCTGCATCGCTTCGGCCCAGATCCTGAAGCGCTCGAACATGACCCTTCTCCTCGTCGGCGCGGCACCATCGCCGCGTGAGGAGCACTGTCGCGGTCGGCCGTGCAGCCGGCATGAAATCGCGGAGAAGCGGCAGCGAAGGAGCGGCGCCATTCCTTCATGCGACGCTGGAAGCTCTCTTTCTTCGGCTCCCTGCTTCTCGTCAGCGCCACGGCTCAGGCGGCGACGTTCGCCTTCATCGCCCCGCCGGTGCCGGAGCCTTCGACCTTGCTGATGCTCGGATCGGGGGCGGCGCTGCTCGCCTTCGTGCGCCGCAAGCGCGGGCGCAATCAGCGCCCGACGGCCTGACGGCCTCCGACGGAGGGGCTAGACCCAGGGGTCCTTGAGCCCTTCGGTGGCGAACGCGCGCTGCACGGCTGAACGGGCCAGCATTCGATCGAGGAAGGGCTTCAGGTGCGGCAGGCTGCGCGCCGGGCGGGCGAACCCGCGCGTCCAGCGGCAAAGGACGAAGGCGTACGGATCGGCGAGGCCGAACGTTTCGCCGAGCAGCCAGGGGCCGCCATGGCGCGCGAACTCGGCGTCGAGCTGCTCGAGCATCGCGCCGACCTTGGCCTCCGCATGTGCCTTGATCCTGGCGGCGGCATCCGTGTCGTCGACCCAGCGTTCCGGATAGAAGTAGAGGATGAGCGTCGCCTGCATCGTGTTGCCGAGCCAGGCCATCCACTTGTACGCCTGTGCCCGCGTCGCGCTGCCGAGGGGCGGCAGGAGGCCGGCGCCGGGGTTCGTGTCGGCGAGGTGCATGCAGACCGCGGCCGTCTCGTACAGCACGAGCGGCTGCGCGCCGGCCGCCTGCGAACGGGAGTCGACCAGCACCGGGATCAGGCCGTTCGGGTTCAGCGCCAGGTAGGCCGCCGACTTGTGCGCCGCCACGCTGCGATCGACGAAGGCGAGCTCGAAGGGCGCACCGATCTCCTCGAGCACGATGTGCGGGATCAGGCTGGCGTTGCCGGGGTGGTAGTGGAGTTGCAGCATGGTGCGTGGTCCGACGGGGTCACATGGCCTTGAACAGATGAGCATAGAGCCGGCTGACCGGCAGCTTCCCGTCCCGGCCGCGCAGGGTGAGCGAAAGCTTCCCGTTTTCGTCGCGAGTCACGGTCTCGATGGCCGTGGCGCGGACCACGGTGCCGCGATGCACCTGCCAGAACACGGCCGCATCGAGACGTGGCAGCAGCTCGCGCAGGGGCGTGCGAATCAGGTGCTCGTGCGTCGCGGTGAGCACTCGCACGTACTTGTCGGCGGCCTCGAAGTACAGCACGTCGCCGACCGGAACCATGTGGATGGCGGCGCCGCTGCCCGCCTGGATCACCTGCAGCGGCCCGTCCGCCGCCGCCGGCGCCTGCGCCTGCGCCTGCGCCTGCGCCTGCGCCGATTGCAGCAGCCGGCGCAGCTGCGCGAGCGTGCTCTCGTTGTCCGCTCCGCCGCCCTGCGCCCGCGCCGCCAGCAGCTCGCGGAGCCGGTCCAGGGTCTTGCGCAGTCGCGCCGGCTGCACCGGCTTGAGCACGTAGTCGACGGCCTGCGCCTCGAACGCCTGCAGCGCGTACTCGTCGTAGGCGGTGACGAAGACCAGGGCCGGGAAGGGCCGCGACGCCGGCCAGTCGTCGGCCAGCACCGCCGCCGCGTCGAGGCCGCTCAGCGCCGGCATGCGGACGTCGAAGAAGAGCACGTCGGGCAGATGGGCGAGGGCCTGGGTGACGGCCGATGCGCCGTCGCCCACCGTTGCCACGACGCGCAGCTCCGGCCAGGCGCTCGCCAGCTCGGCCTGCAGGGCGGCGGCGAGCAGCGGCTCGTCCTCGGCGATCAGGGCGGTGGGCGGTGCAGGCATCAGGGCTGGGCCGGAAAGCGGACGGTGGCGCGGGCGCCCCCGGACGGGCCGGCGACGAGCTCGACGCGGGCGGCGGCGCCGTACAGCGTCGCCAGACGCTCGCGAGTCTGCGCAATGCCGAAGCCTTCGACGCCGCGAGCGTCGGGGGCGCCCAGGCCGGCACCGGTGTCGACGACGTCGAGCACGATGTCGCCGCCCTCGCGCCGCGCCGACACGGCGGCATGGCCGCCGGCCACCTGCCCTTCGAGCCCGTGCAGGACGCTGTTCTCGACCAGCGGCTGCAGGAGCAGCGTCGGCACCGGCTCGGTTTCGAGTGCCGGCGGCAGGTCGAGCGCAAACGTGAGCCGCGGCCCCATGCGCACCGACATCAGCTCCAGGTAGTCGCGCAGACGGTCGAACTCGGCCCGCAGCGGATGCGTCGTCGCGCGCGACGCCTGCAGGGTGGCGCGCAGGTAGGCGATAAGGTGGTCGAGCATCTGCTGCGAGCGCGGAGGGTCGACGCCGATCAGCGCGCGCAGGTTGGCCAGGGTGTTGAACAGCATGTGCGGCTCGAGCTGGGTCTCGAGCAGCTTGAGGCGGCTTTCGGTGGCCAGGCTGCGAGCGGCGGCCTCGCGCTGGCGCGACGCAGCGAGGCGCTCGCGGCTGAGGAAGTAGTAGGTGACGACGGCGCCCGCGACGAGGCTGATCGCCAGCATGCCGAGCGCGTGCCGCGGCTGCGACGCCCACTGCGCGAGCACCGGCCGCCCGTGCAGCACATCGCCGGCCAGCGTCCCGCACAGGTAGCCGCCGACGACGCCGAAGGGCACCAGGACCACGAGCCGGTGCCATTGCGTGTCCCAGTCGTCGACGAGCCAGAGCCGACCGAAGTCGATCAGGGCCCAGATCGACAGGCCGATAAGCTGCGAGTAGACAAAATTGCTGCCGAAGGGCGTGCTGCCCCAGAGCGTGAGGCCCAGCGCGATGAGGCTGCTGACGACCGCGGCCTGCAGGAAGCGCAGGCCCATGGTCAAGGACTCGTCGCGCCTCACCGCATCAGCCGTGGCGGCGTGCGAGGAGCTCGCGCTCCCTCTGCACCAAGCGGCCCATCAGGCCGCCGCCGAGCCGCGATGCCAGGACCACGGCGCCGTGGATCGCGAGCCCCAGCCCCCAGCCGAAGAGGGGATAGAGGGCCCAGCTGTGGCCGCTCATGATCGACACGGTGGCGAGCAGCACGTTGACGCCGACGAAAATCGCGGCATGGACGAGCCAGCCGGCCAGCATGCGGGCGCGGCGGCGGGCCAGACGGTCCAGGTCCGGGGCGGCGAGGGAGGCGGTGCTGTTCATGGCATTTCCTTGCATGGTTTTCTCCGGGGCGATGGGGGCACTGTGCCCCGGCACCGGCTGGCGGGCGACCCGCCTGCGACAAGACGCAGCGACGCGGCGCGAAACGCCCTCGCCAGGGCGCAGACGTCAGCCGGACCCCTGCCGTGCCTCGGCGATGCACTCGAGCAGAACCTTCTGGTCGCCGACCTGGTTGGCTAGCAGGAGGACGAGGCGGGCGTTGAGGTCGTTGCTCGCCTCGTCGGCGAGGCCTTCGTGTGCGGCGAGCAAGGCCTCGTAGAAGCCGTCGGCGTCGGGGATGCGGGCGTCGGTGCGCATCGCCTTCGGATCGGATGCGCTCATGCCGCGGCCGCCAGCCGCTCGCGCTCGTCGACGCCGAGCGCGTCGCGCATCGCCGCCGCGACGGTGTCGGGCGTGGCCGCCGCGGCCGTCGCGGCGACGTAGGCGTCAGGCCGGACGATGACGACGCTGCCATCGCCCGCACCCAGGTGCGCCGCCAGCGGGCTCGTCGCGTCGATGCCGCGGAAGTCGATCGGGAAGAGCGCCGCCAGCGCGTCCAGGTCGGCCAGTGCCGCGGCGTCGGCGCCGATGGCCAGGCCTAGGAAGCGCGTCTCGCCGGCCAGGCAGCGCATGAGGTGGGTGCCGTCGAAGGCGACGTTCTGCACCGAGCGCGCGCCGTCCTTCGCCCACGGCGACGGTGGGTAGGCGTTGGCCTGCGCCATGCGGCCGGTGTTGGCCAGACGGCGCGCGAACTCGTGCCGCTTCGCCAGCGTGCAGACGGCGCGGCGCAGGCGGTGCTCGGCCTTGCTGCGCGGCGCCAGGAAGCGCGCCGTGCGCCGGCATACCGTCAGGTTCTCGACCGCCGCCGCGTGGCGCTCGGCCTGGTAGCTGTCGATCAGCGACTCGGGCGCCTCGCCGGCCAGCACCAGCGCCAGCTTCCAGCCCAGGTTGGCGGCGTCCTGGATGCCGTTGTTGCCGCCGCGCGCACCGAACGGCGAGACGACGTGCGCCGCGTCGCCGATGAAGACGAGGCGGCCGACGCGGAATTCGTCGAGCAGGTGGTCGCGGTACTGATACGGCCCGATCCACACGAACTCGAACCGGACGTCGGGACCGAACTGCTCGCGCAGGCGCGCGCCGGCGACCTCGGGCCGGCTGATCGTCTCCGGATCGCAGTCCTCGGCCATCTGGTAGTCGAGCCGCCAGACGTCGTCGGCCATCAGGTGCTGCCAGACGCTGCGCCCTTCGTTGAACGGCGCATCGACCCAGGTCCAGCGCTCGGCCTGGACGGGCACCTCGAAGCGCACGTCGGTGATGCACCAGCGGTCGGTGCTGCGCGAGGGATGGACCTCGAGGCCGAGATCGTTGCGGATGCGGCTGTTGGCGCCGGTCGCGTCGATGAACCAGTCGGCCTCGAGCGTGTAGGTGCCGGCCGGCGTCTCGACCTCGACGGCGACGACCTCGGCTTCCTCCTCCACCTTCAGGACCCGGCTCTTCCAGCGCAGGTCGGTGCCGCCGAGCTCGACGATGCGATCGACGAGGAACCACTCGAGATAGAACTGCTGCAGGTTGATGAACGGCGGCTGCTCGGAGGCGCTGTCGTCCTTCAGGTTGAAGGCATAGAGCTCGTCGCGGCCGGAGAAGGTGCGGCCCACCGACCAGGTGATGCCCTTGGCGCGGATGCGCTCGTAGATGCCGAGCCGCTCGAAGATCTCGAGGCTCTTCTGCGCGTAGCAGATGCCGCGCGACGAGGCGCCCTTGACGCCGACCGTGTCGTCCTCGTCGAGCACCACGGCGCGGACGCCGCGCAGGGCCAGGTCGCAGGCGAGCGTCAGGCCGGCGAGGCCGCCGCCGGCGATGACGACGGGGTAGCGGATGGGCTCGCCCGCGCCGAGGTCGGGCGGCGGCACGAAGGGGAACTGCGGCAGCTGGTAGGCCGGCGCGAACTTCCAGGTCTCGCTGCGCATCGAATCAGCTTACAGCGATTCGGCGAAGGCGGCGATTTCGTCGGCCACCTGCGCCTGCAGGTCGGCGCGACCGGCCAGGTAGTGGTCGCCGCCGGCGATGTCGATGTTGCGGATGCGCTCGCCGCCGGCCGCGAGCCAGGCATCGCGCGTGCTCGGGAACGTGCTCTGGTCGGCGGTGTAGGTGAGCAGCAGCGCCGGCACGGAGGTGCGGGCCAGGTTCTCCGGGCCGTTGGCGCGCGACGCCGTCGACCACTGCGAGAGGAAGGCGGTGAGCGAGGTCGTCCGGCCCATCGCGTTGGCCGCGTAGTTGACGGCGCGCGCGTCGCCCCAGACGCTGCCGCGGGCGCGATCGTTGGCGTCGAGGGTCAGGTCGAGGCAGCGCGGGTCGGCGTGCGTGCGGTGCACGACGAAGGCCTCGTCGCGCGGCGCGCCCTTCGTCGAGCGCAGCTGCGCCAGCCGCTCGCGCACCCGCCGCTCGATGCGCTCGCGCCGCCGCTGCTGGCCGGCGACGAAGCGGTGCAGGAAGGCGGTGCCGAAGCGCGGCGGCGCATCGGGTCCCCCGGTCCAGTGGATCGGGTCGTACATGTCGAGCGAGGGGTCGGCGGCGAGGGCATCGTGCTCGTCGACGACCGAGGGATCGAGCCAGCGCCCGAACAGGTGCGAGCGGCCTTCGTGCGCGGCGCACAGGGCGATGCCGTCGACCCGCGGCAGGTCGGCGGCGACGAGGTGGATCGGGTCGCCGTCGACGAAGGTCTCGGCCGTCAGCTGCTCGGCCTCGGCCTGGTAGAACGCAGCCAGCGCTGCGCCCCCCGAGTTGCCGACGAGCACGACGCGATCGCAGCCGAGCACCTCGCGTGCGAAGCGGACGCCGGCGCCGAGGTCCTGGAGCACGCGCTCCATGAGCAGGACCGTGTCGTTGCCGGCATAGCGCGAGTTGAGGCCGAGGCAGGCGATGCCGCGCGCGGCGAGCGGGCCGATCAGGTAGTGGCCCATGAAGTTGCTCGCCGGGTGCATGACGATCGCCGCCGTGCGCGTGCCGCCGTCCGGCACCTCGTAGGCGCCGTAGATGCGCGGCCGCAGCATCTGCAGGCCGGACTGGCTCTCCATCAGGCCGCCGGGCTTGACGTCGATGGCGGCGAGCCGGCGCTCAGGCATCTTGCGCCGCTTCGTCGGAGAGAACGCCGAGCAGGGGCGCGCCCGACCGGCGTGCACGCTTCTCCAGGGTCCATGCGGCGACGGCGGCGTGCGCCTCGCGCTCGTGCCGGGCCGTCGTCTCGGCGCTCGCCGTCGGCGTCGTCAGCTCGAGGCGGATGCCATTGGGGTCGAAGAAGTAGATCGACTCGATGACGTGGTGATCCGTGATGCCGAGGACCTCGACCCCGGCCGCCTCGAGGCGGGCCTTGGCGGCACGCAGCGCCTCGACCGAGTCGACGCGCAGGGCGATGTGGTTGACCCAGGCCGGCGTGTTCGGCGACGGCTCGGCCGCGACGTCGTCGCCGAGGTCGAAGAAGGCGAGGTGCGAGCCGTCGGCCATGCGGAAGAAGACGTGCACGTAGGGGCAGTGCTCGCCGGTGCTCGGGACCACGTCGGAGCGGATCACGTGCACCAGCGGCAGGCCGAGCAGG
>NZ_JANODC010000122.1:0-1569 GCF_031412495.1 Rhizobacter sp.
CGGCGAGCGTCACATAGGCAAGCGTGTAAGGCTCGGGCACGCGGCGCATGGTCGAGTGCGTGTAGATTTCGCCCTTGCCGGAAGCTTCCTTCCATTCGGTGTCGGAGCTGGCGCAGAACGGGCAGATCGAGCGCGGGTAGAAGAAGTTCTTCTTGCAGCCCTTGCAGAACTTGATCCTCAGCTTGCCGCTCGCGGCCCCGTCCCAGTACGGCTGGCTCTCGGGATTGATAAATGCCGCCGGAAATTGACGCTCCGCCATCACACGCGCTCCATAATAAGTGTTCCCGAACCGTGCCGGACGCCGAGCGAACCGCCCGTGCCGTGCGCCAGCGCGATATCGCAGTTCTTGACCTGCACCTTCGGATGCGCTTCGCCGCGCAACTGGCGCACCGCCTCGATCACCTTGGTGATGCCGCCGCGGTTGGCCGGGTGGTTATTGCACAGGCCGCCGCCGTCGGTGTTGAACGGCAGCTTGCCGACGCCCGAGATCAGGTTGCCGTCGGAAACGAACTTGCCGCCCTGGCCCTTTTCGCAGAAGCCGAGATCCTCGATCTGCATCAACACCGTAATGGTGAAGCTGTCATAGATCGATGCGTACTTGATGTCGGACTGCTTCACGCCCGCTTCCGCGAACGCGATCGGCCCGGACCAGCGCGCACCCGAATAGGTCAGGTCGGTGTCGCCGCCGTTCTGGCCCTTCGGCGCCTCGCCGGCGCCAATCACCTTCACCAGCGGACGCTTGAGGCTCTTGGCCACTTCCGGGCTGGTCACGATCAGCGCGCCGCCGCCGTCGGTGATGACGCAGCAGTCCAGCCGGTGCAGCGGGTTCGAGATGATCGGCGAATTGACGACCTGCTCGACGGTCACGACATCGCGCAGGAACGCGTGCTCGTTATATTGCGCATGATGGGAGGCTGCGACCTTGATCCAGGCGAGCTGCTCGCTGGTGGTGCCGTATTCGTGCATGTGCCGGGTGGCGACCATGGCGTGCATGGTGGCGATGGTGCGGCCGTAGGGCAGCTCGAAGCTCTCGTCGGGCACGCCCACGCCGGCGGAGCGCACCGCGGTGCCGGTCTGCATGCCTTCGGCGCGCGGCCGGCCGGCCAGCGTGATCAGCGCCACGTTGCACTTGCCGGCGATGATCGCCTCGACAGCATGGCCCACGTGGATGACGTAGGAGGAGCCGCCGGATTCCGTGGTGTCGTAGTGGCGCAGCTTGGTCAGGCCCATGTAGTCGATCATGGACAGGCCGCCCATGCCCGGCGCGTCACCGGCGCAGAAGTAGCCGTCGATGTCGCTGGCCTTCAGGCCGGCATCCTGCAGGGCGCCGTAGGCGACCTCGGCGTGGAGCTGGGCGGTGGACTTGTCCTCGGCCTTGCGGGTCGGGTGCTCGAAGGCGCCGACGATGTAGGCGGGATTCTTCATGGGGCTGGGGGCCCTTTCCTGGCGGTCATCGCATCCTCCCGATCGTGTTCGATGCTTCGCCGCCGAGCCTCGCGCCGTGCCGGGGCGGCGTCAACCAAGGCCGCGGAGCGGCGTCGGCCACGGCCGCGGAGCGGCGTCGGCCAC
>NZ_JANODC010000123.1:0-30637 GCF_031412495.1 Rhizobacter sp.
GCCTGCGCCGCCGCAGGCGCAGGCGCCCCCGGAGGTGCGGCGACGGCCGGAGGGGCGGACGCGATGGCGGCTGGTGCCGGCGCGGCCGGCGCGGCCACGGCCGCCCAGGCGGCCGCAGGCGCCGGAGCCGCTTCGCCTTCCAGGACGAGCAGCAACGTGCCCTCGCTGATCTTGTCGCCGATGCCGACCTTCATCTCCTTGACGACACCCGCCGCCGACGAAGGAATCTCCATCGAGGCCTTGTCGCTCTCGACCGTCACCAGCGACTGCTCGGCGGCGATGCGGTCGCCCGCCTTCACGAGCACCTCGATCACTTCCACCGACTCGAATTCGCCGATGTCCGGGACCCTTACTTCCAGAGCTGCCATGCTGCCGTCCTCAGGCGTCGAGCGGGTTGATCTTCTCGGTGTCGATGCCGTAGCGCTTGATGGCTTCGGCCACCTTGGCCGCCGGCACGCTGCCCTCCTCGGCCAGCGCCTTCAGTGCGGCGACGACGATGTAGTGACGGTTGACCTCGAAATGCTCGCGCAGCTTGAAGCGGAAATCGCTGCGCCCGAAGCCGTCGGTGCCGAGCACCTTGTAGGCACGGCCCGGCGGCAGGTGACCGCGGATCTGCTCGGCGAAGTTCTTCATGTAGTCGGTCGACGCGATCACCGGCCCGGCGTACTTCTCGAGCTGCTGCGCGACGAAGGACACGCGCGGCCGCTCGGTCGGATGGAGCAGGTTCCAGCGCTCCACGGCCTGCCCGTCGCGGGCCAGCTGGTTGAAGCTCGGGCAGCTCCAGACGTTGGCGGCGATGCCCCACTCGCTGTCGAGCAGGTCGCGCGCGGCGATGCTCTCGCGCAGGATGGTGCCGCTGCCGAGCAGGTTCACGCGCGGTGCCTTCCTCGCGCCCTCCTGCAGCAGGTACATGCCCTTGATGATCTCTTCCTCGGTCCCCGGCCGAAGCCCGGGCTGCGGGTAGTTCTCGTTCAGCAGGGTCAGGTAGAAGAAGACGTTGTCCTGCTTCTCGACCATGCGGACCAGCCCGTGGTGCAGGATCACGCCGACCTCGTGCGCGAACGTGGGGTCGTAGGAGATGCAGTTCGGGATCGTCTGGGCCAGGATGTGGCTGTGCCCGTCCTCGTGCTGCAGGCCCTCGCCGTTGAGCGTCGTCCGGCCCGAGGTGCCGCCGAGCAGGAAGCCGCGCGCCTGCATGTCGCCGGCGGCCCAGGCCAGATCGCCCACGCGCTGGAAGCCGAACATCGAGTAGTACACGTAGAACGGCACCATGACGCGGTTGTTCGTCGAGTACGACGTCGCCGCCGCGATCCAGCTGCTCATGCCGCCCGGCTCGTTGATCCCTTCCTGCAGCACCTGGCCGGCCTTGTCCTCGCGGTAGTACATGACCTGGTCGCGGTCGACCGGCGTGTACTTCTGGCCCTCGGGGTTGTAGATGCCGATCTGCCGGAACAGGCCCTCCATGCCGAAGGTGCGCGCCTCGTCGACGAGGATCGGCACCGCTCGCGGCCCGAGCGCCTTGTCGCGCAGGAGCTGGGTCAGGAAGCGCACGAAGGCCTGCGTCGTCGAGATCTCGCGGCCCTCGGCGGTCGGCTCGAGGACGGCCTTAAAGGTGTCGATCGGCGGCACGGCAAGCTCCTCGTCGGCCTTTGTCCGCCGCTTCGGCAGGTAGCCCCCGAGCGCCTTGCGCCGCTCGTGCAGGTACTTCATCTCCGGCGTGTCGTCGGCCGGCTTGTAGAAGGGAATGTCGCCGAGCTTGTCGTCGGGAAGGGGAATGTTCCAGCGGTCGCGGAACGCGGTTACGTCCTCGTCGATCAGCTTCTTGGTCTGGTGCGCGGTGTTCTTGCCCTCGCCGCTCTTGCCCATCCCGAAGCCCTTGACCGTCTTCACCAGGAGCACCGTCGGCTGGCCCGCGTGGTGCGCGGCGCGATGGAAGGCGGCGTACACCTTCTGCGGGTCGTGGCCGCCGCGGTTCAGGCGCCAGACGTCCTCGTCGGTCATCTTGGCGACCATCTCGAGCAGCTTCGGATCCTGGCCGAAGAAGTGCTTGCGAACGAACGCGCCGTCGTTGGCCTTCATTGCCTGGTAGTCGCCGTCGACGGTGTCCATCATCACCTTGCGCACGGTGCCGTCGCGGTCGCGGGCGAGGAGCGGATCCCAGTAGCTGCCCCAGATCAGCTTGATCACGTTCCAGCCCGAGCCGCGGAACTCGCTCTCCAGCTCCTGGATGATCTTGCCGTTGCCGCGCACCGGCCCGTCGAGCCGCTGCAGGTTGCAGTTGACGATGAAGATCAGGTTGTCGAGCTTCTCGCGCGCGGCCAGCCCGTTGGCGCCGAGCGACTCGGGCTCGTCCATCTCGCCGTCGCCGCAGAAGACCCAGACCTTGCGCTTGCTCGTATCGGCGATGCCGCGCGCGTGCAGGTACTTCAAGAAGCGCGCCTGGTAGATCGCCATCAGCGGGCCGAGGCCCATCGAGACGGTCGGGAACTGCCAGAACTCGGGCATGAGCTTCGGGTGCGGGTAGCTCGAGATGCCCTTGCCGTCGACCTCCTGGCGGAAGTTGAGAAGCTGCTCCTCGCTGAGGCGGCCCTCCAGGAAAGCCCGCGCGTACACGCCGGGCGAGGAATGGCCCTGGATGTAGAGGAGGTCGCCGCCGTGCTCGGGCGTCTCGGCGTGCCAGAAGTGGTTGAAGCCGGTGCCGAACATCGTCGCCAGCGAGGCGAAGCTCGAGATGTGGCCGCCGAGATCGCCGCCGTCGGCCGGGTGCAGGCGGTTCGCCTTCACCACCATCGCCATGGCGTTCCAGCGCATGTAGGCGCGCAGGCGCTCCTCGATCTCGATGTTGCCGGGGGAGCGCTCCTCCTGGTCGGTGGGAATCGTGTTGACGTAGGCGGTGTTGGCGGAGAACGGCAGGTCGATGCCGGCCTGGCGGGCCTCGTCGATGAGCTGCTCGAGGAGGAAGTGCGCCCGCTCGCCGCCTTCAGAGGCGATGACGGCGGACAGGGCATCGAGCCACTCCCGCGTCTCCGCCGGGTCGAGGTCGGCGGCGGCGGCGCCGAAGCTGGTCTGGGGGAGGGCTGACATCCGTGTCTCCGAATCAGGTCGTTCTCGATTGGATCGAAGTGTCGCACAACGCTACACGTTTTCGAATAGCGCGATGCAGTTTCACATGATGGGAAGCAAATGGCCGAGGACGCCGTCGGATCGGACGATTCGAGCGGTGCCCCGATAATCGCAGCATGCAACGTGGCGCCTTGGCGCAACTCCGGCCGCCCCCGGCCCGCACGTGGGCGGAGCGGCTCTTCGGCCGCTGGTGGAGGCGCCAGTCCGCGGCACGCCAGGACCGGTACGCGACGCTCGGACCGCTGGCTTCGGTGCTGCTTTTCCTCGCCGCCATCGTTTCCGCCTTCTGGTACCTGCGCAACGAGGAGTTCGAGCGTGAGCAGGAGGCCGTCCGGCGCGACGCCGAAGTCTCCCAGCAGCAGCTTCGCCTGCGCCTGATCGAAAACCACGAGCAGCTCGCACGCATGGCTCGCGAGCTCGTGACGCGCACCCTCAACCGCGAGGCCTTCCTGCTGCAGGCGTCCGTGTTCACCCGCGACCATCCGGAGATCAGCAACCTGGTCTGGGTCGGGGCGGCGCGCACGCGCATCGCCAGCTACTCCGGAACCACCTTCCCGCCGGAGACCGGCATCAGCGGCGTCGAGACGCCCGCTTCGCTGCCGGTGGAGAACTCCGGCTCCGCGCCAGACGAAGCCTTCAAGCGGGCCAGGGAATTGCAGCGAACCGTGTACTCGCGGCCGTTCGCCGACAGCTTCGGCAACCCCGTGTTCCAGGCCCAGATCCCGCTGATCGAACGCGGCGCGTTCCAGGGCGCGCTGATCGCCGAGTACTCGATCGAGCGCCTGGTCCGCTATTTCGTCCCGACCGAGATCTCGCGGCGCCATGCGATCACGGTGCTCGACGCCGAGAACCATGTGCTGGCCAGCACGGTGATGACGCTGCCCGGCAAGCCGGCGACGAAGCCGTCGATCGTTCACGAGCTGCCGCTCGCCCCGGCGGAAAACGGCCTGGTCCTGCGCGGCCAGGGCTACCGCACGTCGATCGGGCTGATCGGCAACACGCTGTTCTGGATGGTGATGATCCTGTCGGCGCTCACCGTCTGGATGCTCCTCGGCACCTGGCGCCACATGCGACGCCGCCTGCAGATGCAGGCCGCCCTGGTCTCCGAGACCAACTTCCGCCGCGCCATGGAGAACTCGATGCTGACGGGCATGCGGGCGATGGACATGGAGGGGCGCATCAGCTACGTCAACCCGGCCTTCTGCGCGATGACCGGCTTCGCCGAAGCCGACCTGATCGGGCAGCGGCCGCCGTTCCCTTACTGGCCGCTCGACCGCCGCGAGGAGAACGCGCGACTGCTCGAGCAGGAGCTGCAAGGCAAGAGCCCAGCCGGCGGCATCGAGGTCAAGGTGATGCGCAAGGACGGAACGGTGTTCGACGCGCGCATGTACGTTTCGCCGCTCATCGACCCCAAGGGCCAGCAGACCGGCTGGATGACGTCGATGACGAACATCACCGAAGCGAAGCGCATCCGCGACCAGCTGACCGCCTCGCACGAGCGCTTCACGACCGTGCTCGAAGGGCTGGACACCGCCGTCTCGGTGCTGTCGGTGCAACAGGGCGAGCTGCTGTTCGCCAACCGCTCGTACCGGCTCTGGTTCGGCGCCGACTCCAAGGGCCACTCGCTGCTCTCGGGCGGCGAGTCGTCGATGGCCATCCTGGGCGACGCCGACGAGGCGGTCGACGCCCTCGGCGGCCTTCCGACGCAGGAGCTCACCGGCGCCGGCTCCGATTCGCGCGAGGTGTTCATCGACTCGCTGGCCAAGTGGTTCGACGTCCGCGCCCGCTACCTGCAGTGGACCGACGGCCGCCTGGCGCAGATGCTGATCGCTACCGACATCACCGAGCGGCGCAGCGCCGAGGCCGTCGCCGCCAGCCAGGCCGAGAAGGCTCAGGTGACGAGCCGCCTGGTCACCATGGGCGAGATGGCATCGTCGGTCGCGCACGAGCTCAACCAGCCGCTCACCGCCATCAGCAACTACTGCAACGGCATGGTCACGCGGGTGGAGAACGACGCCATCGACAAGGCCGACCTGATCGCCGCGCTGAAGAAGACCTCGCGCCAGGCCGAGCGAGCCGGGCAGATCATCCACCGCATCCGCTCCTTCGTGAAGCGGAGCGAGCCGCAGCGGCAGAAGGCCTCGGCGCAGGCCATCGTCGACGACGCGGTCGACCTCGCCGGCATCGAGCTGCGCCGGCGCAACGTCGCCATCCAGACCTACGTGGCGCAGCGCCTGCCGCCGCTGCTCGTCGATCCGATCCTGATCGAGCAGGTCGTCCTCAACCTGCTGAAGAACGCGGCCGAGGCCATCGACAACGCGCACCTGCCACCGCCCGCCGGCGCATCGAGCTGCGCGTGGTGCCCAAGCACACCGAGGAGGAAGGCGAGGTCATCGAGTTCACCGTCACCGACAAGGGCCCGGGCCTGAAGGACGAAGTCATCGCCAGGATGTACGAGGCCTTCTTCTCGACCAAGGTCGACGGGCTCGGCATCGGCCTGAGCCTGTGCCGCTCGATCATCGAGAGCCACCGCGGCAGGATCAAGGCGGTCAACCTCTACAATGGGGACACGCCCATCGGCTGCAGGTTCACCTTCACCCTGCCGGTCCAGCCCTCTCCTCTTCCGGCCCGCGCGGCCGCCACTGCATGAGCCTTATCCCGAAGAAGGGCACCGTCTACGTCGTCGACGACGACGAAGCCGTGCGCGACTCGCTGCAATGGCTGCTCGAAGGCAAGGACTACCGGGTCAAGTGCTTCGACTCGGCCGAGTCTTTCCTGACCCGCTTCGACCCGCGCGAGGTCGCCTGCCTGATCGCCGACATCCGCATGGAAGGCATGAGCGGGCTCGAGCTGCAGGACCGCCTGCTCGAGCGCCGCTCGCCGCTGCCGGTGACCTTCATCACCGGCCATGGCGACGTGCCGATGGCGGTGACGACGATGAAGAAGGGCGCCGAGGACTTCATCGAGAAGCCGTTCAAGGAAGCGGAGCTCGTCTCGCTGGTCGAGAAGATGCTCGAGCGGGCCCGCATCGATTTCTCCAAGCACCAGGAAGCGGCCAGCCGCGACGCCCTGCTTTCGCGCCTGACCACGCGCGAGGCGCAGGTGCTCGAGCGCATCGTCGCCGGCCGGCTCAACAAGCAGATCGCCGACGACCTGGGCATCAGCATCAAGACGGTGGAGGCGCACCGCGCCAACATCATGGAGAAGCTGAACGCCAACACCGTCGCCGACCTCCTCAAGATCGCGCTGGGCGCGCCCTCGAAGGCTTGACCGCGGCGCGCCTGATCGACGGCGCCGGCATCGCCCGCCGCATCCGCGACGACCTGAAAGCCCGGGCCGCCGAGCTGGCCGGAACCGGCCACCCGCCCACGCTCGCCGTCATCCTCGTCGGCGACGACCCGGCCAGCGCCGTGTACGTGCGCAACAAGATCAAGGCCTGCGCCGAAGCTGGCATCCGCTCGGTCGTCGACCGGCACGACGCCAGCTTGTCCGAGAGCGGGCTGCTGGCCCGGATCGAGACGCTCAACGCCGACCCGTCGGTGCACGGCATCCTGGTCCAGCTTCCGCTGCCGGGCCATGTCTCGCCGCAACGGGTGATCGAGGCGATCTCGACCGCCAAGGACGTCGACGGCTACTCGGTCGAGAGCGCCGGTCGCCTGGTCGCCGGGTTGTCCGGTTTCAGGCCGTGCACGCCCTGGGGCTGCATGAAGCTGATCGAGAGCACGGGCATCGACCTGCGCGGCAAGCACGCCGTCGTCATCGGCCGCAGCAACACGGTCGGCAAGCCGATGGCGCTGATGCTCCTGCAGGCCGATGCCACGGTCACCGTCTGCCACAGCCGCACGGTCGGACTCGCCGCGCACGTGCGGCAGGCCGACGTCGTCGTCGCCGCCGTCGGCCGGCGCGGCACGGTCACGCGCGACATGGTCAAGCCCGGCGCGGTGGTGATCGACGTCGGCATGAACCGCGACGATGCCGGCAAGCTCTGCGGCGACGTCGACTTCGCGGCCGTCGCCGAAGTCGCCGGCGCGATCACGCCGGTGCCGGGCGGCGTCGGGCCGATGACCATCGCCATGCTGCTCGCCAACACCGTCGACGCCGCGGCGCGCACCGCGCACGCCGCCGGCACGCCCGCTCGCTAGTAGGGGCGCCCGAGCCCCGGCCGACGCCGCGGGTCGGCGAAGCGCATGCATATGTGAACTTGTGGCCTCTGCACACCGGCTCGCCGCGGCCCGCAGTTGAACGAGCGCCGTCCTGTGGGTTAGATTCGGCGCTTCCCCTCCTGCGCCGGCTTGACATGACTTCGCGCGACCCCCCTGCCCGCCCCGCTTCTACCCTGCGCGTCCTGCCCGTCGCGTTCGCGCTCGCCTTCGGCCTCGGCTTCGCGGCCGACGGCCAAGCCCAGTTCAAGGTCACCGGCGCCGACGGCAAGGTGACGTACACCGATCGGGAGCCGGCCCAGGCCGATGGCAAGGTGGTCTCGCTCGGCGCCCGCGTGCCGGTGCAGGCGGCCGAGCCCGAGCTGCCCTTCGAGCTGCGCCAGACCACGGCGAAGTACCCGGTCATGCTGTACACGATCACGGGGGCCTGCGAGCCGTGCACGTCGGCGCGCCAGCTGCTGCGCCAGCGCGGCATTCCGTTCGGCGAACGCCAGGTGATCAGCCCCGAGGACAGCGAAGCCCTCGAGAAGCTCTCCGGCGCGCGCGAGGCTCCGACGCTGACGATCGGGTCGCAGATCCTGCGCGGCCTGGCCGTCGAGGTCTGGCACTCCTACCTGGACGCCGCCGGCTACCCGCGCGACTCGCGCCTGCCGAGCTCCTATCAGTACCGGCCGGCGACGCCACTGGTCGAGCGCCGGGAGCCGGCGCAGCGCGCCGCGCCGGCTGCGGCGCGGGCTGCGGCCCCGGCGGCCGGCACCAGCCCCGCCACCACCGCGGGCACCGCCGGCATCAAGTTCTGAGCCCTGCGGCCGCCTGGCGGCCGATCTTCAGCGCCGCGACGCTGCCGCTGGCGACCGCCGCCCCCATCGTCCAGAACAGCAGCGACACGCCCATCGCGGCGCCGAACAGCCCGAACGCGAGCGGCATCACCGCGCTCGACAGGTTGATCGCCACCGAGCGCAGCGCGATCGCCTCGCCGTGCCGCGCTGCCGGGGTGATCTGGTGCAGCGTCGTCATGATCATCGGCTGGACCGAGCCGAGCGCCAGGCCGAGGAAGACGGCGCAGACCCCCATCGCCCAGGCCGACAGCACGAACGGGTAGATCGCGAAGACGACGCCGCACAGCAGCATCGCGCCGACCAGGACGCGCGACTCGCGCAGGCGGTGGGCGAGGAAGGGAATGGCGACGCGGACCGCGGTGACGGCGAGCGCGAAGACACCGAGCACGAGGCCGATCGACGAGGCGCTGAAACCGCGCTCGTGGCCGAGGATGGGGACCAGGAACGAGTGCACGTCCCAGCTCGACGAGAGCAGCCAGTTGACGAGAAGCAGCCGCGTGAATCCGGGCGTGCGCAGCAGGTTCCACGAGCTCGGCCGCTTGCCGCGCGCTGCCGGCGGCGCGGGCGCTTCCACCGGCACCCACCGGGCCCAGACCAGGCTCGTCAAGGGCAAGGCGGCGAGCGCAATGAAGGCGAGGCGAAAGCCACCGGTGTCGATCAGGGCGCCGGCAAGCACCGGACCGACGACGTTGGCCAGCGCCGGCGCGATGCCGAGCCAGGAAAAGACGCGCTTCAGCTCGGTCGGGTCGTGCGCCATCCGGCCGGCGGAGCGCTGGATCACGATCATCCCGGTGTTGGCGCCGGCGCCGGTGAACACTGCGGCGAGGCAGAGGGCGACGAACTGGCCGCCCGGAACAAGCGTGCCGGCGACGGCACAGAGGCCGCCGAGCAGCGTCAGGGCGACGGCGACTCGCAACGGCCGGTGGTAGCCGTAGCGGTCGGCGAGGCGGCCGGTCGCCAGGGCGAGCGCGATCGGCGCCGCCGCGAACAAGCCGAGGAGGACGCCGACCGCCCACGCCGAATCGCCTTCGCGCAAGGCGGCGAGCGGCGCCGCCATGCGCACGCCGGCCATGCACGAGTGCAGCGCGACCTGGCCGCCGATCAGCGCGAGCAGCGCCTTGCCGAGCGTGCCCGGCCTGTCAGGCATCCGCAGGCAGCTCGTCGTCGCCCTCGAGAACGCCCGGCAGCACGCCCTGGCCGACGTGCTCGGGCAAGGCCTCGACCTTGCGCAGACTGCGTTCCATCACGCGACTGCGCCTTTCCGCCTCGTCGATCGTGTTGCTCGCCTCCTGCAGCTTCTTCCGCGTGTGTGCCAGCGCCACCCCGAACTTGCCGAACTCGGTCTTGACGGTGCCGAGCGTCTCCCACACCTCGGAGGAGCGCTTTTCGAGCGCCAGGGTGCGAAAGCCCATCTGCAGGCTGGTCAACGTCGCCAGCAGCGTCGTCGGCCCGGTTAGCATGACCTTGTGCTCGCGCTGCAGGGCCTCGACCAGCCCGGGCCGGCGCAGCGCCTCGGCATAGAGGCCTTCGGTGGGCAGGAACATGATCGCGAAGTCGGTCGTGTGCGGCGGACCGACGTACTTCTCGCGGATCGCCCTGGCCTCGCGGCGCAGGCTCTTCACGATGTTGCCGGCCGCCGCTTCCATGCCGGACGTGTCGGCCTCGGCCTGCGACTCGACCAGGCGCTCGTAGTCCTCGCGCGGGAACTTGCAGTCGATCGGCAGCCAGAGCGGCAGCCGGTCGTCGCGCCGGCCGGGCAGCTTGACCGCGTACTCGACGCGGGCGCCGCTGCCGGGCAGCGTCTCGACGTTGGTCGCGTACTGATCGAGGGTGAAGACCTGCTCGAGCAGCCCGGCGAGCTGCACCTCGCCGAGGATGCCGCGCGTCTTGACGTTGTTCAGGACGCGGCTCAGCGAGCCGACGTCGCTGGCCAGCTTCTGCATCTCCCCGATGCCGCGATGCACCTGCTCGAGCCGCTCGGCGACCTGGCGAAAGCTGTCGCCCAGGCGCTGCTCGAGCGTGGCGTGCAGCTTCTCGTCGACGGTGGCGCGGATCTGCTCGAGCTTCCTCTCGTTGTCGAGCTGGATCGCGCCAAGCTTCTGCTCGACCGCGGCGCGCACCTCGGCCATGCGCTCGTCGTTGGCCCGGCTCAAGGCGCGGAGCTGGTCGTTGAGGGTGTCGGAGAGCAGCTTGAGCGCGCCCGACTGCCGCTCGGCGACGCTGCCGAGCGTGCGGTCGAGGGTCTCGCGCGACTGCAGCGAGTCGGCGGCCTGGGCCAGGGTGTGCTGGCGCAAGGTGTCGGCGAGCTGCTGCTGCGTGGTCGCGAGCTGCAGGCGAAAGCCGTCGATCTGCTCGTTCTGCGTTCGCGCCACGTCGCCTTGCTGGGCGAGCAGGGTCTGCTGGAACAGGCCGATCGCCTGCACCAGCTCCTGCCGGGTCGTCATGGCACTGCGCGACACCTCCTCGCGGACCTCGCGTTCGAGGTGCTGGACTTCGCTGCGGACGCTGTTCGCAAGCGACTCGCGGAGCGTCGCCGCGCCGGCATCGTCGCGTCGGAAAGCGATCCAGAGGGTGATCGCGACGAGGAGGGCAAGCAGGCCGGGCGTGAGCCAGTCGATGGGCATTCCCGATTGTCGCAGCGGCCCTCAGCCCTCAGCCCTCAGCCCGCATCGCGGCCGCGACCGGCGCGGCGCTCGGCCAGGTCGAAGGCGACCTGCACGAGCAGGGCCAGCGCCGCTGCGGGCAAGGCACCTGCGAGCATGACGGCGCTGTCGTTGACGGCCAGCCCGGCGACGATGCGCTCGCCGAAGCCGCCGGCGCCGATGAAGGCCGCCATGGTCGCGGTGCCCACGTTGATCACGGCCGCGGTCTTGACGCCGGCGAGCACCATCGGTGCCGCCAGCGGCAGCTGCACATGGGCCAGCGCCTGGGCCCGGGTCAAGCCGAGCGACAGCGCCGCCTGTGCCATGCCCCCCGAGACCCCCTGCAGTCCGGCATGCGTGTTGCGCACGATCGGCAGCAACGCATAGAGGAACAGCGCGATCACCGCCGGGACGACGCCGATGCTGCCGAGCACGGCGATGAGAAAGGCGAGCAGCGCCAGGGACGGGATGGTCTGCAGCACGGCGACGATACCGAGCAGCGCCGCCGCGAGCCGCGGCCATCGCCAGGCGGCGATGCCGACCGGCACGCCGACGGCGACGGCGAGGACGAGCGAGCCGAAGACGAGGAGCAGGTGCTGCGTCGCCAGGCGGCCGAAGTCCGGCGCGAAGACCCGCTGCAGCAGCCCGGCGCGCTGACCTGGCGCGCTCGCCCCGGTTGCTGCCGGCCCGGCCAGGAACCGACGCGCCACCTCGGCGAAGCCGGCGCCGTCGAGCTCGACCTCGCCGTTCATGGCGATCATGGCCGTTGCGTCGATGCTGCCGGCGAGCGGCGCGAGCGGTGCCGCGTCGACCCGGCTTCGCATCAGCACCACGGCGTCGTACTTCGGGAAGAACCCGCGGTCGTCCTCGAGCACGCGCAGGCCGAGCCGGCCGAGCTTAGCGTCGGTCGAATAGACATCGATCACGTCGACCTTGCCGCTGACGACCGCCTCGTAGGCCAGCCCGTGGTCGAGGCCGATCGGCGCCGCGGCGGCGGCAGCATAGGCACGGCCGAGCGCGGGCCAGCCGTCGGCGCGCCCGAGGAACTCGTGCGACAGGCCGAAGCGAAGGCTCGCCGCACCGGGCCGGAACAGGTCGGAGATGCTGCGCACGCCGAGCGCCGCGGCCCGCGTCTCGGTCATCGCCAAGGCGTAGGTGTTGTTGAACCCGAAAGGCACGGCGGCCTTGAGTCCACGTGGCGCGAGCCAGCGGTTCAGTTCCTCGAGCGACGGGTTGCCTTCACGCTTCAGCAGCTCGCGCACGATCGTCCCGGTGTACTCGGGATACAGGTCGACCGCGCCGCTGGCCAGGGCCTGCTCCAGGATCCCGGTGTTGCCGAGGCCTGCCTTGTGCACGGCGGGCGCGCCCGAAGCGACCAGCGTCTGAGTGAGGATCTCGCCGAGGATGTACGACTCGGTGAAGCGCTTCGAGCCGACGACCAGATCCGTGGCGGCGTCCGACGCATGCGCCGGCGCAGCGGCCGCGAGGACCAGCGCCAGCGCCAACATCCGGCCTCCGTGTAGGAACATTCCGACGACGGGAAGAGCGCTTGCCGCGCTCTCCATGCCCGGGTTTTGGTCGACACTTCGGCGGTCCTGCCTGCCAACTGCGCGTGCCTTCCCATTGCCTCCATTCCTTGAACCGGCCGGTCCAGCAGGTGCCACGGCTGACCACTCTGACCCAGCGCGTCCCGGGCCTGCCATGAGCCAACTCAAAGCCTTCATCGTCGAGGACAGCCCCGTCATCCGGGAGAACCTCGTCGCGGCGCTCGAGGAGATGGCACCGATCGACGTCATCGGCACGGCCGAGGACGAATCCAGCGCCGTCGCCTGGCTGCGCGGCGCCGAGAACCGCTGCGATCTCGTGGTCGTCGACATCTTCCTGAAGAGCGGCTCCGGGCTCGGTGTCCTCAAGGCGGCGGCGGCGTCGCCGTCGAAGCTGAAGCTGGTCGTCCTCAGCAACTACGCCACGCCGGACATGCGGCGCAAATGCCTGGAGCTCGGCGCCGATCGGGTCTTCGACAAGTCGAACGAGATCGACGCGCTCATCCTCTACTGTTGCCGTCTCGCCGACGGCAGCACTGGCACGAGCGAACACGTTCCCTTGTCGTGACCTCGCGCCGCCGGCCGCGTCGTCACTGGATCAGCCCGTTCTTGAGAGCGTAGTAGGTCAGGTCGCTGTTCGACTCGAGCTTCATCTTCTCCATGACCCGTGTCCGGTAGGTGCTCACGGTCTTGACGCTCAACGACATGCTGTTCGCCATGTGCCCGATCGTCTCGCCCTTGGCCAGGCGCAGGAAGACCTGGAACTCGCGCTCCGAGAGCTGCTCGTGAGCCGGCTTGTCGCCGCCGCCGCCCAGACCGTCGGCCAGGAGCTCGGCGACGCCCGCGGTGATGTACTTGCGGCCACGGTAGACGGTGCGGATCGCCTTGACGATCTCTTCCGGGTCGCAGTCCTTGTTCAGGTAGCCGCTGGCGCCCTGGCGAAGCAGGGTCGTCGCGTAGTGTTCCTCCGGAAAGCCCGAGAGGATCAGGACCGGCAGGTCGGGCGCCCGCGCCTTGATCGCCGCCAGCGCATCGACGCCGCTCTGGTCGGGCATCGACAGGTCCATCACCAGGACGTCGACCTGGCCCTTCCTGACGATGTCGACGGCTTCGCGGCCGTTCGACGCTTCCGCCACCACGGTCAGGTCGACGTGCTCGGAAAAAAACTGGCGCAGCCCGGCCCGAACGATGGCGTGGTCGTCGATGATGGCGATTCTGATCATGATGGAACCCGCCTCGACGGGCGCTCGGTGTCGTAAGTGGCGCAAGTTTAGAGCCATGGGCCTCCTCTCCCTGTTCCGCCGCAACTTGTTCGCCTTCCCGCTGGCAGCGCTGGCGGCGCTGGCCATGCTGGCGATCAGCGAGGCGTCGTACCAGGACGCGACCACCTCGCTCGACTCGCTCGGCCACCGCGGCAATGCGCGCAACAACCTCAACGCCCTGCTCAAGGGCCTGCTCGACGCGGAAACCGGCGAGCGCGGCTACCTGCTCACCCAGCGCGCCGAGTACCTGGCGCCGTATCGGCGCGGTGTCCTCGACGTCCGCAACTCGGTCAACTGGCTGGTCCCCTACTACGCCAAGGATCCGAAGACGGCCGAGCTGATGCGCCAGGTCGAGCAGGCGACGGAAGCGAAGCTGAGCGAGATGGAAACGACCATCGAGCTGCACGACCGCGGTGGCGAGAGCAACTGGCGCGACCTGCTGCTCTCGGACATCGGCAAGGAGAAGATGGACCGGGTTCGGGCGCTCGGCGAGGAGCTGCTGCAGCGCGAGGGCGTCGAGGTGGCGGCCGGGCGGCAGAGCATCTACCAGACCCTGATGCTGAACCGGATTGGCGTATCGGCCATGGCCGCGGTGAGCCTGCTCGCCCTCTTCATGTACCTGCGCCAGACCGCCACCCTCGACCGCACACTGGAGGACGAAGCCCGGCGCGTTGCCGGCGAGCGCGATCGTCTCGAGCAGGAGGTGTTGGCGCGCACCGCCCAGCTCCGGGAGCTGGCGCAGCACCTGCAGACCATTCGCGAGGACGAGCGCAACCATCTGGCGCGCGAGCTTCACGACGAGCTCGGGGCGCTTCTCACCGCCGCCAAGCTCGACGTCGCTCGGCTGAAATCGCGGCTCGGCAGCGCCACCGCGCCGGAGAACGTCGAGCGCTTGGCGCACCTGAACGACACCCTCAACGGCGGCATTGCGCTGAAGCGACGGATCATCGAGGACCTGCGGCCCTCGTCCCTCAGCAACCTCGGCCTGGTCGCGGCCCTCGAGATCCTGTTGCGCGAGTTCTCCGCGCGCACCGAAATCGAGGTCGTCGACCGGCTGGAGGCCGTGGAGCTCGACCCGTCCGCCCAGCTCACGGTCTACCGCATGGTCCAGGAAGCGCTGACGAACATCGCGAAGTACGCCAAGGCCACCGACGTGACGGTCACCCTCACCCGGGAGCCGGAGGGCGGCGCGCGGGTGTCGGTCCACGACAACGGCGTCGGCTTCGACGTCGCCACGCCGCGGGTGGCGTCGCACGGCCTGATCGGGATGCGATACCGCGTCGAGGCCGAAGGCGGCTCGATGCACCTCGAGTCGGTCCCCGGCGAGGGCACGCTGATCGAGGCGGTGCTCCCCGGCCTTCGCTTGCCCGCCGCGCCGACCCGCGACAGCCTGCCCCTGCCCGCGACGGCGAACGCCTGAGCCCGCCATGCATATCCCGTGCCGGTGTCGGCGCCGTCCTACGGACGGGTGGTGCCTGCCCCGACAGCCGCCCGCGTGCGGCACCTATCGCCGCCCCACGGCGGCGGCTCGACACTTGCCGGGTTGACCGTTCCAGGCCCTGGCCTCCCGAGCGGCCCCATTTCACTCCCACTTGCAGAGGAAACGCGATGAACACCGTCAGCGGCAGCAGCACCCCCCTTTCCACCTCCGGCCAGGAAGCACTCGACAAGGGGGCCAGCACGGCGCAAGGCGCCCTTCGCTCGACGCAGCGCAGCGTCGACAGCGCCTTCGAGACCATGTCCGACAAGATCGACGAAGCGCGCGGACAGGTCGCCCCGGTTCTCAGCAAGGTCTCCTCGCAAGCCGAGGCCGCCGCCCGGCGGGGGATGGAAGCGGTTCGCGACACGTCGCAGCAACTGCGCGAGAGAGCCGTTCAGGCATCCGACATGACGGTCGCCTACGTCAAGGACGAGCCGGTCAAGGCCATGCTCATTGCCGCCGCGACCGGCGCCCTGCTCATGGGCATCATCAGCATGATGGGCCGCTCGCGCGACTACTGAGATCGACCGCATTCATCGGGCCCGCCGCGGCGGGCCCGATGCACGCCTGACCTGGAAGCGACCATGATCCATCCGCTCTTGCGCCTTGCCGCCTCGGAACCGCATCTCATCGGCGAGCACGTCGAGGCCTATGCGGCCTTGCTCGGCGAGGAAGCGAAGGACCTTTCCGCGTCCTGGATCAGGCGCATCGTGCTTTACTCGGTCGCCGGGGTCATGGGGCTGGTCGGCCTGATCCTGATCGGCGTGGCCCTGCTCTTCTGGGCCGCCGTGCCGACGGACCAGTACAACGCCGGCTGGGCGCTGGTCGTGATCCCGCTGGTGCCGCTCGTGGTCGCGGCGATCTGCGGCTTCTCCGCCCGCTCCAAGCCGATTGCGGCCGCCTTCGAGAAGGTCCGGCAGCAGCTCAATGCCGACGTGACGATGCTGCGCGAGGTGAACGCCCCATGAGCGCCCTGCCCCCCGACATGACAAACCCACCTGGCACCGCGGCGTCCGACACGCCGGCCTCGGTCGCGCGGGCGGCGGGCGATGCCTTCAAGAATCCGGCCCGTGCCTCGGCGGTGGACAGGCTGGCCGAATCGCGGGCTCGCCTGCGCCAGACGATGATGGACATCGCGCACCCGCCCAAGCGGCAGTCAGCGCCCGGTCAGAAGCTGCACAACGTGTTCGACGGCCTGCTCCTGCGCGTGAAGACGCTTCCGGGCGCCACGCTCGTGATGGAGAGCGTCGACAGCTGGTGGCGCCAGCATCCCCTGCGCACCGCCGGGCTGGTCGCAGGCGAGGCATCGCGTACCCTCATCCAGCCGATCGCCAGGCGCAATCCCGGCACGCTGCTCCTGGCCGCGACCGGCGTCGGCGCATTGTTCATGCTGGCCAAGCCGTGGCGCTGGCTGCTTCGCCCAGCCCTGTTCGTCGGCCTCGTGCCGCAGATCGCCTCGCAGGCGCTGAAGCACATGCCGATCGAGTCGTGGCTGCACATGGTGTCGAGCCTGACGAGCCGCAGCCGGTCTGCGCCCTCGGCGCCAGCGCGGACCCCGGCCACCCCGACCGCTGCCCCGCCGCGTGCGAACAGTGCGCAAGGCACCGCGGCGGCAGGGTCGACGACGACAGCGGCCGCGCCGCTGCGCAGCACGGCGACGTCGCCCCGCGCCACCGCCCTCCCCTGAGTCGACAGTTCGAACCGAAGCACCGCTTACCTCCCAACGACCCCTTGCCGGACCGCCCGCGCGGACCCCGGCCGGTCTCCCTCCGTGGGGTCTTTGAAACGCGCTTCGGCGCGTTTTTTTTGGCCAGGACGACGCTCGCCGACGCCACCGTCCTACAGGCGCTCACGCGCCGCTCCGATGGGTTCGGCCAGAAGCCGCGAATAGAGTCCTCTGCAGGTTGCGACGTTCGCTGCCACCCGGCTTCGTCGTTCGCAGAGGAGAACGAGATGCTCAAGTGGGCCGTCATCTTTGCAGTCATCGCGCTCGTCGCCGGCCTGTTCGGCTTCACGGGCATTGCCGCCGGCGCTGCCGGCATTGCCAAGATCCTGTTCGTCGTGTTCCTGGTCCTGTTCGTCGCCGTGCTGCTCTTCGCGCTGCTCGGTGCAAAGGCAGCGTCGGGAAAGTAGAACTTCTTTTACCACTGGAGAAAACCATGAAACTTCGCCACGCCATCGCTTCCCTTTTCGTCGTCTCCACGCTCGCCGTGACTTCCGGCTGCGCCGTCGTTCGCGGTCAGGAGACCGTAGGCGCGTACGTCGACGACGCCGCGATCACCACCGCCATCAAGGCGAAGATGGTCGAGGACAAGTCGGTCGATGCCGGCGCCATCAAGGTCGAGACGCTGAACGGCACCGTCATGCTGTCGGGCTTTGCCAAGAGTTCGACCGAGAAGTCTTCTGCCGAGAGCATTGCCCGCAGTTCCAAGGGCGTGAAGTCGGTGCAGAACAACATCGCCGTCCGGCCCTGAGCGGGAGCGGTTCCGCAGATCCTGCGGACCGCTTCTCAGGTCAAGGCGAGTCGTGGGCCGGACAGGCCGCGCTCTCGCCCCGGCCGAGCCTCTGAAGCCCCTCGCCCAGCGCACCGGCTAGCCGCACCACGGCTCGGCGGTGCGCTGCGGCGAGCGCCGGCATCCCCGGGCCCGCCGTCTCGCTGAAGCGCCACTCGCACCGCGATCCCGGCCGCCGCGCGTCGTCGCTGGAGCTCAGCAGCCAAGCGCCTTCGATGCGCGCCTGGCGCCCCGGCACCGAATCGAACCGGCGCACGTCCAGCCGCACGCGCCATGACGACCCGGTGCCGGCAGCCGCCTCCACCATGGCGTAGCGCGCGCCGAGCTCCTCGAGCACCGCCTGACGCAGCTCGTCCTGCAAGGGCGCGGCCCACCGCTCCTGCTCCAGGAGCGCTAGGGAGTCGTCCGGCAGGCGCACCAGCCATTGCGGCTGATCCACCTGCGATGGAACGCGGATCGGCTCGAGAACGAGGGCCAGCGGCACGGCACCGGGTGCAGCGGTGGCCCGCGGCGTCGATGGCGCCGGCATGAGCGTGTGCAGCCGGGTCGCCGGGGTCGAGGCGCAGCCCGCCATCGCCGCGGCGAGCAGGAGCGAGTGCATGGGCAGCCGCGAGCGGTGCCGTGACCTTGTCGGTTGGATGCGCATGGCGGCCTCAGCGTTGCGGCACGGGTGGATCGGCGGGCTTGCCGCGCAGGAGCGACTCCGGGTGCCGCTGCAGGTACTCCGACAGAACGCGCAGCGCACGCGCCGTCCGTTGCAGCTCGAGCAGCGTCTGCTCCACGTTGCGCTGCACCGGCGCGTTCGGGTCGGTGACGTTGCGGTCGAGCCGCTCCAGCGAGCCCTGCGCCGCGGCCAGCGTCCGCTGTACATCGGCGAGCGCCTTCTGCGCCTCCGGCGTGAGCTGGCCGATGGCCTTGCTGGCCCCCGACAAGGTCGCACGCAGGTCCCGGCCGATCTCCTCGAACGGGATCTTGCTCACCTTCTGGACGATTTCGGCGATCTGCGGCTGGATTTCGCTGAGCGTGCCCGGCGCCGTCGGCATGGTGAGCATCCCGTTCCCGGCGGTCGCGACCGGACGCGTCGGGCCGGGAAGGAAGTCGAACGCGACATACATCTGGCCGGTGAGCAGGTTGCCGGTGCGCAGCTGCGCGCGCAGCCCGTTGCCGACGAGCTTCTGCAGCACCGCCGCGTCGCCGTCCGGGCCGGCGTCGCGCAACAGCGCCGTCCGCACCGCGCCCAGTCGCAGGGGGTAGATATCGGCCACGACCTCGATCGGGAAGCGCCGGCGCTGGCCGTCGTACTGCAGCTCGATCGAGCGGACCCGGCCGATCTCGATGCCGAGCAGGTCGACCGCCGCGCCTTCAGCCAGGCCGCGGATGGACTGGTCGAACACCATGCGCACCGGCACCGGCACGCCGTCGGGCGGCGCGAGCGCAGAGCGCTGGTCCTTGAACAGCGTGAAGGTGGTCTTGGCCGGAGCCGGCGTGGGCTTGACGACATCCGGCGGCAGGTCGAACGCGAGGCCCCCGGTCAGGATCGACGCGACGGTCTGCGTGTTGAGCGTGAGGCCGCTCGCGTTGACCGACAGGTCGATGCCGCTGGCGTTCCAGAACCGCGTCTCACGGGCGACGAGCTTCTGGTAGGGCGCCTCGACGAAGATGTTGACCGACAGATCGCCCCGGTCGGGGTCGAGCACGTAGCCGACGACGCGGCCGACGCGCGTGCGCCGGTGAAACACCGGCGAGCCCACCTCGAGCGAGCCGAGGTCGTCGGCGCGCAGCACGAAGTTGAGGCCCGGCTCGCCGCGCAGGACGAAGGGCGGCGCCTCGAGCCCGACGAAGCGGCTGCGCGGCTTGTCGGCAACGCCGCCGTCGACGCCGATGTACGCGCCCGAGAGCAGCGTCCCCAGGCCGCTGATGCCGGCAACGCCGATGCGCGGCCTGACGACCCAGAAGCTGGTGTCCTCGACCGCGAAGCTGCTCGCGGCACGGTCGAGCTGAACGCCGGCGATGATGCTCTTGCGGTCCTCGCGCAGCGTGACCGAGGTCACCTTGCCGATCACCACTTCCTTGTAGCGCACGTCGGTCTTGCCGGCCTCGATGCCCTCGGCGGTCGCGAACTCGATCTCGATGCGCGGCCCGACGAGAAGGAAGCTGCGCAGCAGCATCGACGCGGCGATGGCGACCGCGACCGCGGGCAGCAGCCACACCATCGAGACGCTCCAGCGGCGGGCGCGAACCACCCGTGGCTGGGCCACGTCGGGACCGAGGCCGTCCGTCGAGGAACCCGCCGTGGCGGCAGGCGACGCCGTCGCCGGCAGCTCGGGCGACGGCGGCCGGCGCGGCGGCTCCGGCGCCGCGTCAGGCGGTGCGTCGCTCATCGCCGGTAGGCTCGCGCCAGATCAGCTTGGGGTCGAAGGACCAGGTCGCGACCAGCGTCAGGAAGACGACGGCCGCGAAGGCGAGCAGCCCGGGCCCGGCGGCGACGTTGGCGAGCGGCCCGAAACGCACCGTCGCCGCGAGGACGGCGACGACGTAGACGTCGAGCATCGACCAGTGACCGACCGCCTCGATCAGGCGGTAGAGACGGGCCCGCTCGAGCCGGCGCCAGTCGGGGGCGTAGCGCACCGTCCATGCCAGCAGCCCGAGGACGCCGATCTTCAGCACCGGGACGGCGATGCTGGCGATGAAGACGATGATCGCGAGCATCCACGAGCCTTCGACCCAGAGCTGGTGGATGCCGCCGATGAGGGTGTGATCCTCGTGCAGCAGCGCGTTGTCCGTGACCATCACCGGCAGCGTGTTGGCGGGCACGTAGAGGATGGCCGAGGCGATGACGCAGGCCCACGTGCGCTGCACCGCGAACGGCTTCTCCGCATGCAGGGTGTGGCCGCAGCGCGAGCACTTCTGGACGGCGCT
The DNA here is from genome assembly GCF_031412495.1 of Rhizobacter sp. GTDB lineage: Bacteria > Pseudomonadota > Gammaproteobacteria > Burkholderiales > Burkholderiaceae_C > Schlegelella_A. The sequence continues at coordinate 20,483 of NZ_JANODC010000123.1, forward strand.
GTGTCCGTATCCGACGCCCGGGAGCACGTTGTGCGAGACCTGGCCGCAGCTGTCGCAGCCCAGCAGGGCCGGGGCCGGGGCGGCGACGGCGCGGGCGGTCATCGGACCGTCCACCACAGGTGCTTGATGCCTGCCGATTCGATCGCCGCCAGCAGCACCGTCAGGGCACCGAGCGCGTAGAGGCCGGTCCCCGGCGACGCGTCGGCCATGGCCGACAGGCGAACCAGCGAGAGAAGAACGCCGATCGTGAACACCCCGACCATGCTCCAGCGGGCCGCCTGGTGCAGGAGGCGGACGCAGCCGGCGAAGCCGGGCGGCTTGTGCCCGAGGGCCAGCGGCGCGAGGACGTACAGGCGCAGCGCGATGAGCGCGCCCGGAGCCAGGATGGCCGTCAGCGCGGCAGCGATCGCGATCGGCGGGTAGCCGGCGCTCCACGCGCCGCTGACCGTCTCCAGCAGCGTCGCCGACTCCGTCCCGCCGCGAAAGCTCAGCGTCAGCAGCGGCGTGCTCACCGCGACGAGGAAGGCGGCCGCGGCGGCTGTCGTCAGCGCCAGCACGGCGCTCGTGCCGAGACGATGGCCTCGGCCGAGGATGGCGTCGCAGCGCTCGCAGCGGGCGATCTGCCCGGCACCGAGCAGCTGCCAGCGGTGAGCCTTGCCGCAATGCCCGCAGACCACCAGGGAGTCTTCGACGCGACCCATTCGCCACCATCCGGACAGAGAAAGGCGCGCCACGGCGCGCGAGCGGGCAAACGGCCCGCGGCGATTATGGCGGCGGCCTCTCTGCCGCCGTGCAGGGCCCGCGAGGCGGCCGCTCAGCGCGGGGCGCGAGCCAGCAGCTGCTTCCCGAAAGCCGGTGCAGCCTCCTTCACCCGGCTTGGCGGCGCGGCCACGACCCGCGGCCTCGTGACGGCGTCGAGCTCGGCGCGCCGGCTGGCGGCCCGGTCCACCGCCGCACTGACCACGGAATAGAAGACGACGAGAAGGACGAGCGCGCCGAGCGCCGACCCGAGCACGAGCCCGCGTTGCCATGCCACCGCCCGCTGTGCGTTCACCGCGGATCCCGGCGCTGCGGGCTCGAGTAGGCGTGTTGGCGGGCCGGCTGGCGAACCTGGCGCGGGGGCGTGATCGCCGCCGTCGGCGAGGCGTTGAAGAACCAGCGAAGAAATTGAACGATGCGATCCGAAACCGAAGACATTCGAAGCTCCCTGCCGATGCATGAACTTAGCGCCTCGCTCGATCGCATGCAGCCGGGCGAGTGCGCCCGAGCACGTCGGACGCAACCTACATCGCGCCAAGTGCGCGGACGCGGGGCGATTTCCTACAGGGGGCGTCTGCGCAGTCGGACGGTGCCGGGTCAAGGCGCGTGCGACCCTCGGCCGGCACGGCAAGACGACGGGAGGTGCAGGCCATGCTCATCAGGATCGGGTTCGACATCGAGCTCTCGGTGGCGACCCCCATGGCGCTCATCTACCTGCTGCGAGTCCATCCGTCGCGCCGCGACGACCTCCTCGCGCCCGAGACCCTTCTCCTGAGCGGTGGCCTGCAGGCCGAGGAGTACATCGACAGCTTCGGCAATCACTGCGGCCGGGTCAACGTGCCGCGCGGCGCCGGCACCATCCGCATCACCAACGACGCGGTCATCCGCGATTCCGGCTCGCTCGACGAGCTGAACCCGGCCGCACGCCAGCACGATCCGACGGAGCTGCCCTTCTCCACGCTGCAGTTCCTGCTGCCGAGCCGCTACTGCGAGGTCGACAGCGAGCTGCTCCCCTTCGCCTGGAACACCTTCGGCCACACGCCGCCCGGCTGGGAGCGGGTGCAGGCGATCGTCGACTTCGTGCACCGGCACCTGCGCTTCAACTACAAGACGGCGCGGCCGACGCGGACGGCGCTCGACGCCTACCGCGAGCGCGAAGGCGTCTGCCGGGACTTCACGCACCTGGCGATCACCCTGTGCCGCTGCATGAACATCCCGGCCCGCTACACGACCGGCTACCTGGGCGACATCGGCGTCCCGCCGGTGCCCGACCCGATGGATTTCAGCGCCTGGTTCGAAGTCTTCCTCGGCGACCGCTGGTACACCTTCGATGCGCGGCACAACAAGCGCCGCATCGGCCGCATCGTCATGGCGCGCGGCCGTGACGCCGGCGACGTCCCGATCACCATGTGCTTCGGGCCGAACACCCTGCTCCGCTTCGACGTGGTGACCGCCGAGGTCGCCGAGACGCCGATCACTGCCACGGTCTGACCGCGGCGACCCACCACCCTCAGGAGATCGACATGACCACGACACCCAGCCAGGACGAAGTCCAGGGCGAAGGCGACTACAACGCCGCCCGCCGCTACGACAAGGCAGCACGCGAGTTCGCCGAGTCCGGCAAGGTCGAGCCGGCGGCGCAGGACGCCGCGCCGACGAGCGCCCAGGAAGCCGAGGAGTTGAAGCAGGCCGAGGAGGCCGGCAAGTCGCACTCGAAGGGCGAGGACCTCGTCAGCAACAAGCGCAAGGCCGGCGACGTCTGACCTGCGCCAGGCGCCTGCCGCGCCGGCGCCTCTCCGGGTCGCTGCCGTGCCCGCGGCCGGGACGCTGGCGCCTTGCGGCACGGGCGCCGACTTCGGGTTCCGCACCGCCGGCGGGATGACGCCGCTGGTGCGAACGAGGTCGGCACACTCGGCACCGGCCTTCTTCGCGTCCTCGTTCGAGCCGGTGTCGATGAACGGGATGATCGCGGCCAGCGGGTTGAGGAGCGAGAGCAGCGCAGCTGCGCCGGCCTTGCCGGCGAGCTTGCCCATCTCGACCGACACCTTCGGCGCGCCGAGGGTGCCCTTCACGTGCAGCGGCGTGCGCAAGGTCAGCGGGCTGAAGTCCTTCGGCGAGACCACGGCGCGGAGGTCCAGGCTTTCGTCGCGGAAGGAGACCGTGCCGTCGATCCAGATCGCCGAGTCGCGGGTGTTGATGATGAACACCTTCGGCCGCGCCACGCCCTTGACGATGTCCAGGTCGGCGACGTTGCACTGGATCGGCAGGGCGGCGTCGCCCTTGACCACCAGCCCGAGCGCCTGGGCGATGTCGATGCCCATCGCCTCGACGACCAGGTGCGAGATGGCGGCGTTGCGCATGTGCAGGCGCAGGTCGCCTTCCAGGCTACCCAGGATCTCGGCCGTGGATCGACCGGAGCCCTTCACCTTCATGAGGGCATCGAGCTTGCCGGACAGGTAGGGCGGCGCATCGCCCGAGCGCTTCAGGCGCAGGAACCGGGCCAGGTCGACGCCGGCGAGGCGAAGGTCGGCGGTCCACAGCGCCTGGTTCCTCCGCCCGTCGAGCTGCAGGTAGCCGAGCAGGCTGCCCTGCGCGGTGCGCCCCTCGAAGTTGGCGATCGTGAGCACGCCCCCGGCCAGCATCAGGTGCGCGCGCGCCGGGCGGAGCGGCTCGATGATCTCGGTGCCCGGGTCGAACATGCCGATGTCGACCAGGACGTTGGCGTCCATGGCGCGAAGCGACGGCAGGTCGAAGCGCCGGTCCGGGATGACGCGCCCCGGGCGCGTGCCCTTCTGATCCGCCGGGGCGGGGCCGCCGCCGACCGCCGGCCCGAGATCGGCCAGGACCAGGCGGGCGCCACCCAGGCGTCCGGCGAGCAGGGGCACCTTGCTCCGGCTGTCGTACGTGAACGCGCCGTTCAGCTGGCTGGAACCGATCCTGGCGTCGTCGAAGACGGCCTTCCAGAGCCCGGCGTCCTTGATGAGCTGGCCGCGGGTCGCGAACGGCGGCGTCGCCGGCAAGGTGATCCCCAGCGGCTCGCCCGCAGCAGCGAGCGAGCGGCCGGCGAGCTTGAACCGCCCCTTCAGCGCCGCCAGGCGCAGCGGGTCGGTCGTGCTGCCCTCGAAGTGGAGGTCGGCCCCGCCGATGCTCGCGTAGAGGGCCAGCGGCTGGGTCCGCCCCTCGGCGCCTTCTCCGACGAAGGCGAGCACGCCGGTGGTGCGCAGGTCGACGAGAACCGGCAGGCGCTTGTACTGCCCCCTCGCCTTCAGGCGCAGGCCGCTTTCGCCGGGCGCCAGCGCCACGCTCTCGGCCGGTGCCGACGCGTTCGTCGCGGCGCGGCCGGCGCGCACGACGAAGCCCGGGCGCTCGCCGCCGCCGGGAACGCTCGCGGCCTGCGCCGCACTCGCCGGCGAAGAGGCTCCCGCAGCCGAGGCGCCGGGCGCCGCGACGGCGCCGCCGCTGCCATCACTGAGGGCGAAGCGGGCGTCGATCCGCGCCGGCAGGATGGCATCGGCGAAAGCGACGTGGCCGTCTCCGACGCGCAGCACGCCGAAGGTCGGCAGCGCGCCGGGCTGCTCGGCCTGGTCGGTCCTGTTGCGGAATTGCCAGGACGCGCGCCCGTCGGCCTGTCGCTCGAGGATGCTGTCGAGCTCGGCAGCTTCGAGCGACCGGATGTGCAGCGGCTCGCCGCGCCAGGCGCGCCAGAGGTCCAGGTAGCCGAGCTTGAGCTGCGCACGGCGGGCCAGGAAGGTGTGCGGCGCCTGGCTCCAGTCCGGCGCGCCCACCTCGATGACGGCGGCGCGCACGCGCACGCTGCCGAGCAGGCCGATGCGAACGCCGGAGTCGACGGCCGGGTCGGCGCCGAGTACGACGCGGCGGTCGAGGGTCTTGGCCAGCTGCCGCTGGGCCGGGCCGACCAGGAACGGCCAACCGATCGCTTCGCAGATGCCGACGCCGAGCACGAGCGGGACCAGCAGCGACAGCAAGACGAGCGGCCAGCGCACGCCGGCTCGCCAGGCAGCGAGCGGGTTCTTCATGGCCCGATTGTCCGGGGGCGAAACTGGGCGACCTATCGGTGGGCGACGGCGCGACCTGTGGGTCCGCTCCTACAACCGCTTCTGGCGCGCTTGCGGGTTGAGCAGCGTCGGCATGGCCCGACCCGACCCGTCGGCGTCGAAGGCGGCGATGAGGTTGTCGACCGCGAGGTCGGCCATCCGCCGGCGCGTCGGCAGGCTGGCGCTGGCGATGTGCGGCGTGAGGACGACGTTGCTCAGCGCCAACAGGTCGGGATGCACTTCCGGCTCGCCTTCGAAGACGTCGAGCCCGGCCGCGGCCAGACGCCCTTCGCGCAGCGCCGCCGCCAGCGCCACGTCGTCGACGATGCCGCCGCGCGCGATGTTGACCAGCGTCGCGGTCGGCTTCATCAGGGCCAGGTCGGCGGCGCCGACGGTGTGGTGCGACTGCGGCGTGTACGGGACGACGATGACGAGGTGGTCGACCTCGCGCAGCAGCGTCTCCTTGTCGACGTAGCGGGCGCCGATCTCGGCCTCGATGCCGGCGTCGAGGCGGGAGCGGTTGTGGTACAGCACCGGCATGTCGAAGCCGCGCGCGCCGCGCCGCGCCACCGCCTGGCCGATGCGGCCCATGCCGAGGACCCCGAGCGTCGCCCGGTGCAGGTCGGCGCCGACGAACATGTCGATCGACCACTTCGTCCACTCGCCGCGGCGCAGGAAATGCTCGCTCTCGGTGATGCGTCGCGCCGCGGCCATCAGCAGGGCGAAGCCGAAGTCGGCGGTCGTCTCGGTGAGCACGTCGGGCGCGTTCGAGAAGAGTACGCCGTGCTCGGTGCACGCCGCGACATCGACGTTGTTGTAGCCCACCGACATGCTGCACACGGCGCGCAGGCCGGGGCAGCGCTCGAGCACCGTCCGGTCGACCGGGTTGGTGCTGGTGATGAAGGCGCCGGCCTTGCCTTGCAGGCGCGCGATCTGCTCGTCGCGCGTCCACTCCGCGTCGGCCTGGTTCGCGTCGACGTCGAAGTACTGGCCGAGGCGCTCGAGGACCTCGGGAAAGACGCGGCGGCAGACGAGGACGGCAGGCTTCACGAGGACTTCTCCTGGTCGATGAAGGTGGCGAAGCGCTCGACCGGCTCGCGCTCGGTCTCGAGCGTGTTCTCGACCGCGCCCGGGTCGGCGTGGCCGAGCGACATGCCGCAGACCAGCTGCTCGTTCGCCGGGGCGCCGATCACCTCCATGATGATGCGGTGGAACTGGATGAAGGCGGCCTGCGGGCAGGTGTCGAGGCCGAGGCCGCGCGCGGCGACCATCACGCTCTGCAGGAACATGCCGAAGTCGAGCCAGCTGCCCTGGCGCATGCTGCGGTCGATGGTGAACATGAGGCCGACCGGGGCGCCGAAGAACTCGTAGTTGCGCCGGTGCTGCGCGTGCATGCGCTCCTTGTCGGTCTTGGCTATGCCGAGCAGACCGTAGAGGTCCCAGCCGACCTTGCGCCGGCGCTCGATGAACGGCGAGTTCCATTGCGTCGGGTAGTAGGCGTACTCCTCGGTGTGCCGCTCGCGCTCGGCGGGATCGTCGTAGGCGGCAACGAGGCGCTCCGAGAGCGAGCGCAGGGCGGCACCGGTCAGGACGTAGACCTTCCACGGCTGGGTGTTGGTGCCCGAGGGCGCCCTGGCCGCGACGGAGAGGATCTCCTCGATCTGCGGCCGCGGCACCGGCGTCGGCAGAAATGCGCGCACCGAACGGCGCGAGGTGATGGCGGCCTCGACGGCGCGGGCGGCGGCAGGTTCGGGGTTCATTGCAGTTCCTTGACGACGGCGAGCAGGCCGGCCGGCAGCGGCACCGGCCGCCGCGATGCGCGGTCGACCCAGACGTGGATGAAGTGGCCGCGGGCCGCGGTGCGCTCGGCGCCCGCAGCGAACACGCCCACCTCGTAGCGGACGCTCGAGGCGCCGAGCCGGGCCACCGCCACGCCGGCCTCGAGCGGCTGCGGGAAGGCGAGCGGCTCGAAGTAGTTGCATTGCGTCTCGACGACCAGGCCGATGCCCTCGCTGCGCTCGAGGTCGAGCGCGCCGGCGCCGATGAGCACGCCGTTGACGGCGCTGTCGAACAGGCTGTAGTAGACGACGTTGTTCAGGTGCCCGTAGGCGTCGTTGTCCATCCAGCGCGTCGTCATCGGCACAAAGCGGCGGTAGGCCGAGCGCGGCCAGGGGGCGGGCCGGGCGACGGAGGCGGGCTCAGCAGTCATGGGCGCGGATTGTCTCTGTTCTAGGCCGGCGCATCTAAAGTGGTGCACTGCACCATTCCAGGCTTGCAATCCTCGGGTTTACCTCTACAATTCGTTCTTGTTGCACTGCAGCATCCCGTGGTTGGTTCCCCAGCCACAAACCCTTTCAGGAGACCCCACATGATGACCGTCGAACAACTGATGACTTCCCACAAGGCCAACGTCGAGACCCTCTTCGGTCTCACCAGCAAGGCCTTCGAAGGCATGGAAAAGTTGATCGAGCTGAACGTCCAGGTGGCCCGCGCCGCCATGGTCGAAGCCGCCGAGACGACGCAAGCCGCCCTGTCCGTCAAGGACGGCCAGGAACTGCTCGCCCTGCAGGCCAGCCTGCTCCAGCCCGCCGCCGAGAAGGCAGCTGCCTACAGCCGCCACCTCTACGAGATCGCCGCCACCACCGGTGCCGAAGTGACCAAGGTCGCCGAGTCCACCGGCGCCGAGGCCCAGGCCAAGTTCATGGCTGTCGTCGACAACGCGGTCAAGAACGCGCCGGCCGGCACCGAGAACGCCGTCGCCCTGGTGAAGTCCGCGGTTGCCGCCGCGAACAACGCCTTCGAAAGCATGCAGAAGGCCGTCAAGCAAGCCGCCGACGTGGCCGATGCGAACTTCCAGGCCGTGTCCTCGACGGCCGTGCGCGCGACGCAAGCCGCGAGCAAGGGCAAGCGCGTCGCCGCCTGAGCGACCGACCCCTGCCTCGACGGCGCTGCCCCGCGGCGCCGTCGAGGAACTGACAAGCCCGGATTCGTCCGGGCTTTTTTCTGCCCGGCGCTCGTTCAGTGCGTCCTCGCAGCCAGGCGCCCGCGCAGCTCGGCGAGCTGGGCCAGGGCGGCGTCGCGACCGGCGCGGATCGACTGGCGCCGGGTCGAGAAGTCGGCACCGGAAACGCCGGCCAGCGCCGGCTGGACGACGATGTCGGCCGCGCGCAGCTCGTGGTTCTTCAGGCCTCGGCCCATGATGGCGAAGGTCTGCATCAGCATGCGCGCGGCATCGCCGGTGGAATTGCCTTCGGGAACAGCCGAGATGTCGACCGCGATGACGAACTCCGCGCCCATGGCGCGCGCGTGGTGCACCGGGATCGGCGCCGACAGGCCGCCGTCGACGTATTCGCGCTTGCCGATCTTCACCGGCTGGAACACCGCCGGCACGGCGCTCGAGGCACGCACTGCCGTGCCAGTGTCGCCGCTGCGGAACAGCACCCCTTCGCCGCTGTCGAGGTCGGTGGCGGCAATGCCGAGCGGAACGCGCATCTGCTCGATGTCGAGGCGGCCGGTCTTGTCGCGGATGAACCGGGCCAGCGCCTCGCCGCGGATGAGGCCGCGCCCGGGATACGACCAGTCAGCAAAGGCCGTCTCGTCCATCGCGTCGGCGATGCCGGCGAGCTCGCGGCCGCTGCGGCCCGACGCGTAGAGCGCCGCGACGACGCTGCCGGCCGAGGTGCCGACGACGAGGTCGGGCAGCAGCCCGTTTTCCTCGAGCGCCTGGATCACGCCGATGTGCGCGAAGCCGCGTGCCGCGCCGCCGCCGAGGGCCAGCCCGATGCGCGGCCGTCGCGGGGGTGGAGGTGGGGGCGGTGCGGGCAGGGCTACGGCCGCCGGTGCTGCCGCTGCCGCGGGCGCCGGCTTGCTGGCGCAGGCGCCGAGCGTCAGCACACCGCCGGCAACACCGAATGCTGCGACGAGCGCGCGCACGGCATCGCGCCGCCGGTCGTCGACGAGCTCCCGCCCGGACTCCCGAGCCTTATGCGTCACCGGCATATGCGAGTGACGATTCGATGGTTCGCAGCAACGACAGCCCTCCCTAGACTCGCCGGTCCGCCAATGTACAGATACACCGACTTCGACCGCACGTTCGTGCACCAGCGCGCCGCGCAGTTCCGCGACCAGTTGCAGCGCCATCTCGCCGGCGAGCTGGCCGACGAGGACTTCCGCGCCCTGCGCCTGCAGAACGGCTGGTACCTCCAGCGCCATGCGCCGATGCTGCGCATCGCCGTGCCCTACGGCGAGCTGAGCTCGCGGCAGCTGCGCGCGCTCGCCCGCATCGCCCGCGAGTACGACGGCCGCGCCGACGGCCCCTACCCGGGCCAGGGCGGCTTCGGCCACTTCACGACGCGGCAGAACTGCCAGTTCAACTGGATCGCCCTGCCCGACGCCGCCGACGTGATGGAGCTACTGGCGAGCGTCGACATGCACGGCATCCAGACCAGCGGCAACTGCATCCGCAACATCACCAGCGACGCCTTCGCCGGCGTCGCCGCCGACGAGATCGTCGATCCGCGCCCGTACTGCGAGATCCTGCGCCAGTGGAGCACGCTGCATCCGGAGTTCGCCTTCCTGCCGCGCAAGTTCAAGATCGCCGTCAGCGGCGCCGAGGAAGACCGCGCCGCCATCGGCTGGCACGACATCGGCCTGCAGCTGAAGAAGAACGACGCCGGCGAGGTCGGCTTCGAGGTCCGCGTCGGCGGCGGCATGGGCCGCACGCCGATCATCGCCACCGTCGTGCGCGACTTCCTGCCCTGGCAGGACATCCTGGTCTTCATCGAGGCCGTCGTCCGCGTCTACAACCGCTACGGCCGGCGCGACAACATCTACAAGGCGCGAATCAAGATCCTGGTCAAGGCCGAGGGGCAGAAGTTCGTCGACGCCGTCAACGCCGAGTACCGCGCCATCCTCGAGCGCGACCTCGACGGCTCCGAGCACCGCATCACGGAGGCCGAGCTGGCCCGGGTCGCGGCCCACTTCGAGCTGCCGGAAGGCGTCGCCCCGCTCGAGAACGCCGTTGCCGAGCCGCCGTGCTCGCGCCCGGCCGCCTACACGCGCTGGCTCGACCGCAACGTCCACCCGCACCGGCTCGCCGGCTACCGCGCCGTCACGCTGTCGCTGAAGCGCGCCGGCCAGGCGCCTGGCGACGCGTCGGCCGAGCAGATGGACCTGGCCGCCGACCTGGCCGATCGCTTCAGCGCCGGCGAGGCCCGCGTATCGCACGACCAGAACCTGGTCCTGCCCTGGGTCCGCGCCGCCGAGCTGCCGGCCCTCTGGCAGGCGGCGCGGCTAGCCGGCTTCGGGCCGCCGCACGTCGGCAACCTGACCCTCATGATCC
>NZ_JANODC010000124.1:0-13062 GCF_031412495.1 Rhizobacter sp.
GTCGCGGGCGAAGTGGCTGAAGCCGCCGAGCATCTGCCGGAACGACTCGACGTGGTTGGCGTCGGCGGCGACGCAGGCGACGATGTCGGCGTCGCCGGCCTGCACCGCGCGCGCGGCGCGGCGCAGCGCCATCACGCCGGACGCGCCGCCGGTCGGGATGTGGTCGAGCCAGCGCGGGCTGAGGCCCAGGTGCTGGGTCACGCCGACGGCGGTGTCGGGCGAGAGCGAGAAGCTGCTCACGGTGAGGCCGTCGATCTGCTCCTTGGCGATGCCGGAGCGCTCGACCAGCGCGTCCATCGCGGCGCCGATGAACCAGTGCGCGCCGTGCGTCGAGTAGCGCCGGTACGGCACCGTGACGGGCACGGCGACGGCGACGCCCTCGTACGACGCGCGCCGGGCAGCGCCTGCACTCACTCCTTCTTCTTCCTGCGCCGTTTCAGCTCGCGCGTGTCGATGCAGTTCGGCTTCGAGGGCAGCGTGCGCGCCAGCTCGCGCAGCTCGCCGCGCTGGATCTTCTGCGACACGGTGAGCGGCAGCGACTCGACGAAGGCGACGTAGCCGGGCGCCTTGAAGTAGGTCAGCCGCTCCAGCGTGTGCCGCACGATGCTGTGCGCGATGTGCTCGGGCGGGGGCAGGTTCGGTGCGTCGCGCAGCACGATGCAGGCGAGCACCTCGTCGCCGCGCACCGGGTCGGGCGTCGCGGCGACGGCGCTGGCGGCGACGGCCGGGTGCTGGTTGAGGACGCTCTCCACCTCGACCGCCGAGATGTTCTCGCCGCTGCGCCGGATGACGTTCTTGCGCCGGTCGACGAAGTGGAAGTCGCCGTCGGCGCTGCGCCGGACGACGTCGCCGGTGTGGAACCAGCCGCCGGCCCAGGCCTGCTCGGTCGCCGGCTCGTCCTTGAGGTAGCCGAGGAAGAAGTCGCGGCGCGGGTCGGCACCGGCGGCGCGGACGAGCAGCTCGCCGGGGACGTCGACGTCGACGGGGCTGCCGTGGTCGTCGACGATGCGCGCCTCCACCTCCGGATCGGCGCGCCCGAAGCAGCTCGTGCCGACCCGGCGCGGCTCGCGGTGGGCCATGATGCAGGCGGCCGCGCCCGTCTCGGTCATGGCCCAGGCTTCGAGCAGCGGAAAGCCGAAGCGCTCCTCGAAGGGGGCGTGGTGGCGCGGATCGACGCCGGCGCCGAAGCCGAAGCGCACGTGGTGCTGGCGGTCGAGCGCGCTGGGCGGCGCGCCCAGCAGCATCGCCGGCATGACGCCGAGGTAGTGCGCGACGGTGGCGCGCGTGTCGCGCACGCTCTGCCACCAGCTCGCCGGATGGAAGCGGTCGAGCTGCACCAGCGAGCCGCCGGAGAGGATCGACGCCATGGTCGAGAACGCCAGCGCGTTCATGTGGCTGAGCGGCAGCGGCGTGATGAAGCGCTCCTCGTCCTCGCGCACCGTGGCCAGGTCGCCGAGGCCGAGGTACCAGGCGCCGGCGCGCAGGAAGTAGCCGTTGCCGAGGCGGCAGCCCTTGGGACGGCCGGTCGTTCCCGAGGTGTAGAGCAGCGCGCATTCGGTGCCGCGGCCGACCGGCTGCCCGGCCATCCGGGCCGGGGTCCGCGCCGGCGGGATGCGGCCGGCGGCGTCGGGCCCCATGGTCTCGAGCGTCGCGCCCGCCTCCTTGGCCGCCGCGCGCAGGGCGGCCTCGCGCCCGGGCAGCGCCACCGCCAGGCACATCTCGCTGTGGCTGATGAGGTACATCCACTCCGCCGCGCGCATGTCGGCGTTGATGGGGACGATGCTGACGCCGAGCGCGTTGAGGGCGAGCCAGTGGGTGAAGAAGGCCGGCCGGTTCTCGAGCAGCAGGCCGACCCGGTGGCCGTGGCCGTAGCCGGCTTGCCCGTAGAGAAGGCGCAGGCGCTCGACCTCGCCGCCGACCTCGCGCCAGCTGCGCGGCCCGGCCTCGATCCGGTACGAGGCCGCCGTCACCGCGTCGACGATCAGCCATTCGGCGTCGGCACGCCGGGCGGCGCTGCGGCTGAAGGCGGCGTGGACGGTGGTCGGCTCGGCCGAGCGGGGGGACTCCGCCACGTTCAGATGAAGAGCTGCACCGCCGGCAGGGCGGCGTCGCTGTTGAGGAGGTCGACCCGCTTCAGCGTCATGCGCAGTTCGCCGTCTTGCATCGTCAGGTGATGGTAGACGGTGCCGACGAAGAACTCGATCTCGTCGCCCTGGGCCTCGGTGTAATGGAATTCCGTGCGCAGGACGTAACGGTTCGTCGTGGCGTCGGCGCTCTCGACGGTGGGTGTCTGCAGCAGGTGGTGGGCGCGGCTCGGCGGCTGCTGCGAGTAGGCGCGCGGGCTCTTCAGGCGCTCGATGCGCAAGGTGCGCAGGAGCTTGTCCTCATACAGGTGCGAGGTGTGGTTGAGGCCGTCGGGCTGCCCGGGTACGAGCGGCACCCAATAGATGCCGTCCTCCGTCCAGAGCGCGTTCCACTCCTCGTAGCGCTTGTCGTCCAGCAGGCGCGCCTCGCGCACGACGAAGGCGATGAGCCGGGCTTCGGTCGGATCGGTCATTGGACGACCCTCCGCGCTGCGCGCTCCGGGATGAGCGCTCTGGAGCGGCCACGCGCGCTCATGGCTGCCCCTCGTACGCGCCGGTCGGCACCCGCGGCTGCATCGTCGCCGTCATCGCCTCGACCCAGGCGCGGTGCTGGTTGCGCATCGAGATCTCGCTCGTGCCGGCGGCGGTGACCTCGCGCTGGCCGATCTCGGCCGCGTCGAAGTTCCGATGCAGGCTGACCCAGTCGTTGCCGCTCGCGTGCAGGCCCTTCTGGATCGCCCGGTAGGCGTGCAGGTCGTCGTGGCCGACGACCGAGAACGGCGAATTGATGAGGCGGTTGTAGGTGACCGTGCGCTGCAGCAGCTCGTCGGGCGCGCCCTTCAGGCGGAAGGTCCAGCTCTCGATCAGGGTCTTGTCGGCGGCGATGGGGCGGGCGACACGGATCGACTGGATCGCGCCCTTGATCGTCAGGTTCGGGTAGTACACGGTGTTGTGCCGCGTCGTGCCGAGGATCTGCTTCGTGCGCTCCTCGCCGTAGGCGGCCTGCATCGCCGCCTCGTACGCGGGCACGGCGGAATAGCTGCTGTGGATCGAGAAGTTCACGCCCGAGTAGCTGTGCCCGTTGGCGAAGACGCGAACGCCCATGTCGTCGAAGAACTGGTAGTCGGACACGAAGGGCACGAACTGCTCGATGGCCATCGGCTTCGGCACGTCGGCAGGCTGGCCCTTCCACATGCCCTTGGCGGTGCCCGCCGACGACTCGTGCACGACCATCGGGTGCATGGTGTCGTTGAGGTTCTCGACGAACATCTTCCAGTTGCAGGCGTGCATGAAGCGCAGGCAGCCGCCGGTGATCTCGAGCTCGCCGACCGGCGAGCGGTCGGCCAGGTTGTCGATCGACGAGAGCGAGGCGCCGAAGTAGCTCTCGAAGTCGGGCCCGGCGTCGCTCAGCTTGACGAAGACAAAGCCGCGGTAAAGGCGCACGTGGCGCACCGGCACCATGCCCTTGGCCGCCTCGCATTCCGACAGGCCGGTGCCCTCGTAGCCCTTCTTCAGCGGAATCGCGAGCAGCGAGCCGTCGGTCTTGTAGGCCCAGGCGTGGTACGGGCAGCGGAAGAAGCGGCCGGTGTGGCCGGCCGGCGCGCTGACGACGCGGGCGCCCTTGTGCGCGCAACGGTTCATCAGCACGCGCACGCTGCCGTCGTCGTGGCGCACGACGACGAGCGGCCGGCCGGCGATCTCGACCGTGATGTAGTCGCCCGGCGCGGGCACCTGGCTGTCGTGGCCGGCGTAGTTCCAGGTGTTGGCGAAGAAGTGCTCCTGCTCGAGGGCGAAGATCTCCTCGTCGATGTAGAGGTCGCGGTGCACCCGGTCGGGGCGGACCAGCGCGCGCACGGCGTCGGGGTGGCCTCGGTAGCGATCGCTCATGGGCAGCTCCTTCGTCGCTTCTTCCTGCGGCTCCTGCCTCAGGCCAGCGCGTGGCGGGTCAGCGCGGCATGGAGAGTGTCGCCGCGCTCGTCGGCCAGGGCCGCGTCGCGCAGCTCGCGCAGGGTCGCCGGCGCCAACGTGTCGGCCCGCCGCTCGACGATGCCCATCAGCGTGCCGAAGTTGCGCCAACCGCGCGCGTGCGTGTCGCCGTAGCCCTTGACCAGGCGCTGGCACTGCGCCACCTCGACGGCGAGGGCCGGGTTGCGCTTTTCGACGCGGGCGATGTCGGCCAGCCAGGCCTCGATGCGCGCCGTCTCGACGGCGAAGCGGCCGCTCGAGCGGCGGAAGCGGCGCAGGCCGGCGATGCCGTAGAGGAGCAGGAAGCCGGGCAGCGAGCTGGTCGTGACGACGCGGCCCTGCTGCGTGAAGCGCTCGACCAGGCGGCGCGGCCAGCCGGAGTGCTCGAGCCAGTGGCCCAGGCGCGCCGGCAGCGTCTCGCAGATCTCCTGCAGGCGCGGGTGCATGTACTCGTCGATGGCGAGCAGCTGCTCGTCGCCGGCCCGCACCTCGCCGTGCACGCGCTCGAATCGCGAGGCGCGCGTCTTCAAGGCGGCGACGCGGACCGTGTCCTCGTAGGTCATCCAGAGCGCGAGGTGGCGGGCGGTTTCGGCGAGCAGCTGCGGCGCCGGCGCGGCCAGGCCTTGCTGGAGGCGGTCGAGGCGATCGAGGTAGAGCGCGGCGTAGGCCGGGTCCTGCCAGTCGATGCAGCGGCGGATGCCTTCGAGCACGATCGGTCGGGCTTCGGCCGGAAAGCGTTCGGCGCGGTCGACGAGTGCGGCGACAGCGGGGTCGAGAGTCGAGGACGAGGTCGGCGACGGCGCGGCCGCTGTCGGCGCGACGGGCGCCGCGCCCCCCGGCGCGTGGCCCCCGATGCTTTGCCGCGCGCGCTCGAACCCGGCGTCGAAGGCGCGCCGGCTCGTCGCCACGCCGACGCCGCCGCGCGCGATCGTCTCCTCGAAGGCGCTGCGCGCGAACGGCAGCGCGCCGGTGCCGGCCAGGGCCCCGAACAGCACCGCGCTGATGACGCTGCCGGCGTCCTCGGCGACCTGCGCCATGTCGAAGCGAACCAGGCGCTTCGCCGCCGCCTCGGTGTGCGCGAGCAGGGCGTCGCCGTCGACTCGCCCGTCGCCCATCGCCGTCTTCTCGGTGATCGACCAGACGCGGTGCGTCGAGGCGACGAGCGTCGTGCGGTCGGGGGTGACGAGGCCGCGCTGCACGGCGCGGCCGGCTTCCATCAGTTCGGAGGCGAGGACGATGTCGACATCCCCCGGCAGCGGCATCAGCGCGAGCACCGGCTCGGGCGCGGACCCCGCCTCGGCGAGCGGGAACAGCTCGACGTAATAGATCGTGGCCCCGGTTCGCTGCGCGACGCCGGGCACCGACGTGCCTTGCGCGATGTGGCCGTTGTGCTCGGCGAGGTCGATGATCCAGTCGGAGAGCACGCCGCCGCCCTCGCCGCCCATGGCGAGGATAGCGATCTTGATCGGCCGCGGCGTCATCGTGGCAGCGGCTCGCTGCGCCGGGCCGGCGCGGGCGCGGGCGCAGGAAAGTCGAAGCGGCGGCGTCGGTGCGCGTCGCGCCGCTGCAGCCAGCCGATGACGCGGCTGCGCAGGCGCTGCCGGGCGCGGTCCCACGCGGTCGGGTTGCTGACGATCCGCGCCTTGTAGAACGACGGGCAGAGCACGGCCGCGTGCGCCACCTCGCCGCAGACGCCGCAGCCGACGCAGCTGTCGATCACGGTCGCCACCGGGTCGGTGCGCAAGGGGTCCGGGTTCGGCTTGATCGACAGCGACGGGCAGCCGTTGAGGCGGATGCAGGAGTGGTCGCCGGTGCAGGTGTCGGGGTCGATGCCGAATCGCTCGCGCACGACCCGGGCACCGGACGCCACCGCCTTCTTGACCAGCGGCTTTTCGCGCCGCTGCCGGTTCAGCATGCACTCCGACTGCGCGACCAGCACCTTCGGGCCGGCCTCGTTCGTGGTCAGCGCCTCGCGCAGGGTGTCGCGCATCTCGCTCACCTTGTACGTGTTCGTCAGGGTGCGGACCCAGGCCACGCCGACGCCGCGCACCGCCCGCTCGATGGCGTGGCCGGTGCTGCGCGACTTGTGCGCGAGCTTCGAGGACAGCACGTCTTGGCCGCCGGTGGCCGAGGTGTAGTTGTTGTCGACGACGATGGTGAGGTTGTCGCTGCGGTTGAAGACGGCGTTGGCGATCCCGCTCGTCAGGCCGTTGTGCCAGAAGCCGCCGTCGCCCATGACGCTGATCGCACGCTTGCCCTGGCGCGCGCCCGTCGCCGTGCCCTTCCCGTCGTTGCCGTTCGCCGCGCTGGACCGGCTCACCGGCGGGTTGAACGCCGACGCGCCGGCCGTGCCGAGGCCGTAGCCCATGGTCGTGTTGCCGATGTTGAACGGCGGCAGGATCGAGAACAGGTGGCAGCCGATGTCGGCGCTGACGTGGTGCGCGCCCAGCTCGCGCTCGACCAGCTTCATGGCGCTGAAGATCGGCCGCTCCGGGCAGCCGGTGCAGAACCCCGGCGGCCGCCCGTGCACGACCTCGGCCAGCGGCGCCGCGGCGACCGGGATCACCGGCCGCGCCGTGCCGCCGCCCGCCACGGCAGCAGGCCCGCTCGGCAGCAACGCGCCGTAGCGCTCGAGGAAGGCGCGCAGGCCGTCGCGGACCACCGTCGGCACGTACTCGCCGCCCATAGGCAGCACGTCCTTGCCGTGCAGCGCGGTCGTGCCGCCGCCCTGGCGCAGGACGTTGGCGATGTTCTGCTCGACGAAGTTCGGCTGCCCCTCCTCGACCACCAGCACGGCGCGCTTGCCGCTGCAGAAGCGCAGCACCTCGGCGTCGATCACCGGGTAGGCGACGTTCATGACGTAGAGCGGCACCTGCGCGCGGCCGTACACGTCGGCCAGGCCGAGCCGCTCGAGGCCGCGCACGACGGTGTTGTAGTGGCCGCCCTGGACGACGATGCCGAGGTCGGCGCAGCCGCCGTCGGCCGCATCGAAGAACTCGTTCAGCCCGCGCTGCTCGATGAAGCGCACCGCCGCCGGCCAGCGCTCGCCGATTTTCTCGCGCTCGTGCGTGTAGGTCGCCGGCGGCAGGGCGATCCGGGTCGTGTCGCGCACCGGGTTGTCCATGGCCTGCTGCAAGGTGAACGGCGAGCGCCGGTTGGCGGCGGCGGTGAAGCGGCCGTAGACATGGCAGGCGCGGATGCGCAGCTGCAGCATCACCGGCGTGCGGCTGGCCTCGGAAAGCTCGAAGCCCTGCTTCACCGCGGCGACGATCGAGGGCAGGTTCGGGCGCGGATCGAGCAGCCAGATCTGCGACTTCATGGCGAAGGCGTGGCTGCGCTCCTGCATGATCGACGAGCCTTCGCCGTAGTCCTCGCCGACGATGACCAGCGCGCCGCCGAGCACGCCGCCCGAGGCGAGGTTGGCGAGCGCGTCGGAGGCGACGTTGACGCCGACCGGCCCCTTGAAGGTGACGGCGCCGCGCAAGGGGTAGTTCACGGAGGCCGCGAGCGTCGCGGCGGCCGTCGCCTCGCTGGCGCTGTTCTCGAAGCGGATGCCGTGCTCGACCAGGATGTCCTCGGCGTCGGCGAGCACGTCCATCAGATGCGAGATCGGCGCGCCCTGGTAGCCGGCGACGTAGGCGACGCCCGACTCGAGCAGCGCCTTGGTGACGGCGAGGATGCCCTCGCCGCGGAATGTCTCGCCCTCGCCCAACCGGAGCTTGCCGACTTCCTCGGCGAAAGAACGCTCGGCCATGTGTCCTTCCCGCTTGCCTGCGACGCGTCAGCGGCCTATATTAGTTCAGACCTGAACGTATGCAAAGTCATACTTTGACGCCCACGCCGTTCGTCGACGATTACCTGGCGGCGTTGCTGGCCCAGGCGAGCCAGCTCATCTCGTCGGAGTTCCACGCCGTCGTTCGCCGCCAGGGCCTGGCGGTCTCGGAGTGGCGAATCCTGGCCACCCTCGCCGACTCGCCGCCCATGAGCATCGGCCGCCTGGCCCGCATCGCCCTGGCCAAGCAGCCGACGGTCACCCGCCTGCTCGATCGCATGCAGGAGAAGGGGCACGTCGAGCGCACCGCACACGGCAGCGACCGCCGGGTGACGCTCGTCGGCATCACCCCGGCCGGGCGACGTCTCGTCGATCGGCTGATCGTGCGCGCGCGCGAGCACGAGGATCGCGTCCTCGCCCCGTTCGGCCTGGCCCGCGCCGAGACGCTGAAGACGACGCTGCGGCGAATCATCGAGCTGCACAAGCCGCCTTCCGAAGCGGGCTGACTCGGCCGCCGGTCAGGCGCCGGCGGCGGCCTACCCCGGGTATGCCGGCGCATCCGGCGCCATGCCCTCGGCCCAGGCCACGAACTGGTTGCGCATCAGGGCCTCGTCGGTGCCGCCGACGTCGCGCACCGGCGTCGCGGCCTCTTCCTCGCGATGGCCGCGGTGCAGGCTCACCCACGGATGGGCCTGCACCGCGAGCGACTGCTGGATGCTCTCGAAGACGTGCAGGTCGTCGTGCGCGACCATCGACATCGGCGAGAAGACAAGCCGGTTGTAGGTGAGCGCGCGCTGCAGCAGCTCGGCCGGCGCGCCCACCGGCTCGAGCGCCCAGGCCTCGACCTCCGTGCAGTCGACGGCGATCGGCCGCAGCACGCGCAGGATCTGCGGCGACGCCTTGACGGCGAGGCTCGGATAGAAGATCGCGTTCTGCGGCGAGAAGGCGAGGATCTGCGCCGTGCGATCGGCGCCGTGCCGGGCCCGCAGCGAGGCTTCGTAGCCGGGCAGGTCGCTGTAGCCGCTGTGGATGCTGAAGTGCGTGCCGAGGATGCTGTGCCCGTGCGCCAGGACCCGCCCGCCCATCGCCTCGAAGAACCTGTAGCCGGAGCCGAACGGCATGAGCTGCTGGATCGCCATCGGCCGCGGCGCGTCTGCCGGCATGCCCGCCCAGGCGGCGCCGGCCGCGGCCGCGGCCGACTCGTGCGTCGAGACCGGGTGCACCGTGTCGTTGACGTTCTCGAGGTAGATCTTCCAATTGGCACGGAAGCGGCTGCGCAGCACGCCGCCGGCGACCCGCAGCGCGCCGTCCGGCGCGCGGTCGACCAGGTTGTCAAGCACCTCGAGCATCGCGCCGAGCGACTCGTCCAGGCCGATGCCCTGCGCGGCGAGGCGAGCGAAGACGAAGCCGCGGTAGGTCTCGACGGCGCCCGCTCGCGCCAGCCCCTGGCCGGCGGCGCAGGACAGCATCCGCGTGCCGTCGTAGCCGGCGGGCCGGGGCCGGCCGCGCGGCGCGCCGTCGGTGCGGTAGGTCCAGGCGTGGTACGGGCAGCGGAAGGTCGTGCCGGTGTTGCCGCGCGGCGAGCTGGCGATGCGCGTGCCCTTGTGCGCGCAGCGGTTGAAGAGGACGCGGATCGACGCGTCGCCGTGCCGGACCATGATGACCGGCTGGCCGGCGAGCGTCGTCGTGACGTAGTCGCCCGGCGCCGGTACCTGGCTGGCGTGGCCGACGAAGAGCCAGCTGCGCTGCCACAGGCGCGCCATCTCCAGCGCGAACACCGCCGGGTCGGTGTAGACGTCGCGGTGGACCTGATCGGCCTCGACCAGCGCGGCGAGATCGATGTCCTCGAGGGCGGGCATGGTCGGCTCAGCTCGGCTCGGCCGAGGCACCCGCCACCGTTGCGCGCGCGACGAACTCGCAGCGCGCATGGCCCGCGGCCGCGCACGCGGTTTCCTCGGCCCGCGCATCGAAGCCGAGGACGAGCGCGGCAGCCGCCGCCAGGAGGCCGCGGATCGGCGCACAGACGGCCTGCGGAGGGCCGGTCGCCGGCCAGCCGTGCGCGAACGGGCTGCCGTCGACCGCGAGGCGGAGCGCATCGGCCTCGCGGCTGAACTGCCAGCGGCCCCAGCCCAGGTCGGCGGCCGCGGCAGCGGTCGCTTCCAGGAACGCGTCGCGGTCGCCGCCGAGGCTCTCGAAATAGACTCGCAGGCTGTCGCCGCCGTGCTGCTCGGCAGCGTCGGCGAAGGCCTGCAGCGCGGCCGCGCGTGCCGCGGCGTCGAGCCTGGCGAAGAGTCCCATCAGCACGTCCGGGCGCATGAGCAGATAGCGCCGTGCCCCGTCGCGCACGACACCGGCTCGGCGTCGAAGACGAGTCGCTCGCGCAGGCCGGCCATCGCGCGAGCCTCGGCTACTTCAGCAGCCCCGGCAGCCAGGTCGCCGTCGCCGGCAGCATGAAGACCAGGGTGAGCACGGCGATGCTGAAGAAGAGGTAGGGAACGACGGCCTGGAAGATGTGCAGCATCGTCACCTCCGGCGGCGCGACGCCGCGCATCGTCATCAGCAGCAGCCCGTGCGGCGGCAGGAGCAGGCCGAGCTGCATGCAGATCAGGAACATGATCCCGAACCACACCGGGTCGATTCCGAGCTGCTGGACGATGGGCATGAAGATCGGCAGCGTGATCAGCATCATGCTGACCTGGTCGACGAAGATACCGAGCACGATCAGGATCGCCAGCATGCCGGCCACGACCGCCATCGGCGACAGGTTCTGGCCGGCGATGACCTGGACGATGCCGTTGCTCACGCCCGAGAACGAGAGCACCTGGGCAAAGGTGGTCGCGCCGACGATGATGAAGAGGATCATCCCGGAGATGACGACGGTGCCCTTGATGCTGGCCACCAGGTTCTGCAGCGTCAGGGCCCGGTACGACAGCGCCAGCAGGATCGTCGCCATGGCGCCGATCGCGGCCGATTCCGTGGGCGTGGCGATCCCGCCGACCATGACGCCCACCACCACCACGAAGATCGAGACCAGCGGCAGCACGTACTTCAGCAGCGGCTTCAGCTTTTCCCAGCCGCTGTACTCCACGAAGGCGCTGCTCGGCGCCAGCGACGGCTGGAGGCGCACGCGGATGACGATGTAGGCGACGAACGTCACCGAGAGGATCAGGCCGGGGACGATGCCGCCGATCAGCAGCTTGGTGTTCGAGATGCCCGACAGGCTGCCGAGCAGCACCGTCAGCGCCGACGGCGGGATGAGCATGTCGACGGCGCCGATCGCCATCACCGGCCCCGTCGCCATGGTCGGGTGGTAGCCGCGCGCCAGCATCAGCGGGACCATCAGGCTGCCGAGCATCGCCGTGGTGGCGATCGTCGAGCCGGAGATCGCCGAGAAGATGGTGCCGGCGACTACCGCGACCACGGCCAGCCGGCCCGGCACGTTGCGGATCAGGCGCTCGATGCCGTCGATCACCTTCACCGCCAGGCCGGTGTGGAACAGCACCTCGCCCATCAGGATGAAGAGCGGGATCGGCGTGAGCGAGAAGTTGGCGACCGAGCCGACGCAGTTGCGCACCATCTGGGCGATGCCGTTCTCGCCGCCGAGGATGAGGAAGGCGCCGACGACGTTGATGACGAGGAACGAGAACGCGACCGGCAAGCCGAGGAAGAGCAGCACCGTCGAGCCGCCGAGGAGCAGCCAGGCTGCCGCCTGCCAGCTCATCGGGGTCGCCCCGTCGGTGCGGGCCGGCGGCTCATCCGGCCGACACCGCTTCGCTGCGCGGCGCGCGCTCGCCGTGGCCGAGGGCCCGCATGCGGAACACGAACTCGACGGCGAGGATGCCGAAGGTGAACGGTAAAAAGACGAGCCACCACCAGGCCGGCATCGCCAGCGCCTTGATGAACATCTCGCCGGAGCGGATGGCGTCGAGCGTGGCGGCGGCGCCGTACCACATGATCACCAGGCAGCAGGCCAGGCCGAGCCCGTCGACCGCCCACTCGCAGTACCAGGCCCAGCGGCGCGGGATCGCCCGCAGCAGGACGTCGACGCGGATGTGCTGCCCGCGGCGCAGGAGCCAGGGCGCCGACAGCAGCGTGATCAGGTAGAGGAATGCTTCGGACAGGTCGTTGGTCGCCGGAAAGCCCCGCAGCGAGCGAATGAGCGGGACGTTGCGCAGCAGGACGTCGCCGCAGATCACGACCACCATGGCGAACAGCAGCACGCAGGCGACCATCGCCATGGCGTGATAGAGGCGGTCGAGCGCGGCCGAGAGCGATGCCATCCGGTTTGCCTGCGCGTTGCGCCGATCGCGGGCTGCCCTCGCGGCGCCGCTCTACTTGGGCGCCAGCATCTCCCGCAGCTTCGGGCCGTGCTGCGGGCTCGCCTTGACGATGGCGTCCCAGGCGGCGTCGTTGGCGGTCTTGACCAGGATCCGGGCCTGGTCGGGCGGCAGCTTGACCACCTGGATGCCGGCCTCCTGCTGCCGCTTGATCTCGGCCGGGGCGTCCTTGGCCGCCATGTCGACGTTGAGGCTCTCGAGCCAGGCGCCCTGCTTCTCGAGGAACTCGCGTTGCGCCGGCGTCAGCTTCTTCCAGGTGGCGGCGCTGAACATGACGCCCAGCTCGATGGCGTAGAAGCCGGGCTCGAGGCGGAACTTGGTCTTCTCGTGCCAGCCGAGGTCGAAGATGCCCAGCAGCGGCCAGCCGTAGCCGTCGACGACGCCGCGCTCGAGGGCGGTGTACACCTCGCCGGGGGCGATCTGCACGACGCTGGCGCCGAGCTTCTGGAAGAAGTCGCGGTAGATCGGCGCGATGCGCAGCTTCAGGCCGGTGAGGTCGGCGGTCTCGATCTTCTTGTTCGAGTAGATGTAGTACTGCACGCCCTCGCCGGTGCGCGCGAAGTAGTACAGGCCCTTGTCCATGAAGATCTGGTTGAGGTAGGCGAGCGAGCCGTCCTTCCTCATCTCGGCCATCGTCTTGTTGGTGTAGTTGAAGACCAGGCCCTCGGGAACGATGCCGGCGGTGAACGAGGTGGTGTTGTTCGACAGGTCGACGACGCCGCTGCGCATCGCGTTGCCCTGCTCGAAGGTCGGGATCGCCTTCGGCCCGCCGATGTAGTTGATCTGGACGATGCCCTTGCCTTCGTCGTTCACCTTCTTGACGAAGCGCTCGAAGTTGCGCGCGAAGTAGGTGCCCTCGTTGAACGCGTTGACGGCCTTGAGCGTGATCTCCTGGGCCTGCGCG
>NZ_JANODC010000125.1:0-3946 GCF_031412495.1 Rhizobacter sp.
CTGGGCTACACCTACGACTTCGAGATGACGACCAACCGCTACGGCCAGTACGCGCGCGGCGACAGCATGTTCGCCAACTCGCCCTTCGCCGCGCAGGGGCTGCCGTCGCCGGCCGAGCTGAAGCTGCTCGAGCCCTTCCGCGCGGAGCTGCCGGCCGAGGTCTTCGGCCCGGCCTTCGTCGCGCCGCGCACGAACGGCGACCCGAAGCAGCTGCGCCGCAACCTGCTCAGGGCGCGCGAGCTCTACGCCGCCGCGGGCTGGAAGCTCGCGCCCGACGGCCGGCTGCGCAATGCCCAGGGCGAGGCTTTCGAGGTCGAGTACCTGATGGCCGGTGACCGCGGCAGCACGCTGCCGGAATGGCGCCTCAACATGGAAAAGCTCGGCGCGACGCTGCGCCTGCGCAGCGTCGACTTCGCCCTCTTCCGGCGCCGGCTGGAGGAGTACGACTTCGACATGGTGACGATCGTCGAGGGCAAGTTCACCCTGCCGCAGCCCGGAGAGCTCGTCACGAGCTACGGCAGCAAGTCGGCCGACGAGAAGGGCAACAACAACTTCCGTGGCGTCAAGAGCCCGGCGGTGGACCACCTGCTCGGCGTCATGGCCCGGGCGACCCGGCTCGATGAGCTGCGCGACGCCAGCCGGGCGCTCGATCGCGTCGTCATGTGGAACCATTGGCAGGTGCCGGACCTGTACTTCGCGAGCGAGCGCGGCGCCTACTGGAATAAGTTCGGCATCCCGGCCGTGCGCCCGCTGTACTACACGATCGAAAGCGCGCTCGACGAGTACCCGGCGTGGCCGATCACGACCTGGTGGATGAAGGAGGCGTCGCCGCGATGAACGCCCGGGGCCACCCCGCGAGCGAGCCCGGCCCGTGCTGAGCTACATCGTCAAGCGGCTGCTGCTGATGGTGCCGACGCTGCTCGGCGCGCTGACGATCACCTTCGTCGTCATCCAGTTCGTCCCCGGCGGCCCGGTCGAGCAGCTCATGGCCGAGGCGCGGGCGAGCGGCGGCGAAGGCGCCGGCTACCGCGCCAGCCGCGACAGCGACGCCACGCAGATCGCCGAGCTGAAGAAGCTCTACGGCTTCGACAAGCCGGCGCACGTGCGCTACGTCGAGATGATCGGCAGCTTCCTGCGCTTCGAGCTCGGCCGCAGCTTCCTGCAGAGCAAGGACGTGTGGGCGCTGATCAAGGAGAAGCTTCCGGTCTCGATCAGCCTCGGCCTCTGGACCTTCCTCTTCTCCTACCTGATCTCGATCCCGCTCGGCGTCATGAAGGCGGTCTACGAAGGCTCCCGCTTCGACGCCCTCAGTACGCTGATCGTGCTGATCGGCTACGCCATTCCCGGCTTCGTGCTCGGCCTGTTCCTGATCGTGCTGTTCGCCGGCGGCACCTTCTTCGAGCTGTTCCCGCTGCGCGGCCTCACCTCCGACAACTGGGCCGAGCTGAGCTGGCCGGCCCGCATCGCCGACTACTTCTGGCACCTGGCGCTGCCGCTCACCTGCATGGTCGTCGGCAGCTTCGCCATCGTCACGATGCTGACCAAGAACACCTTCGTCGAGGAGATGCGAAAGCAGTACGTGCTGGTGGCGCGCGCCAAGGGCCTGTCGCAGCGGCGCGTGCTCTTCAAGCACATCTTCCGCAACGCCCTGATCCCGCTCATCACCGGCTTTCCCGCGGCGTTCATCGGTGCGTTCTTCGCCGGCTCGGTGCTGATCGAGACGCTGTTCTCGCTCGACGGGCTCGGCCTGCTGTCGTACGAATCGGTGGTGCGCCGCGACTACCCGGTCGTCCTCGGCTCGCTGTACCTCTTCACCCTGATCGGCCTGGTGATCAAGCTGATCTCGGACGTCCTGTACGTCGTCGTCGACCCGCGCGTGCAGTTCGCCAGCGGCGCGAAATAGGCCGTGAGCGCGATCCTCGAGCTGCCGCCCGCGTCGTCGCCGACGACCCAGGCTGCCGCGGCCGTCCACGCCCTGCCGCGCTCGCCGAACCAGCGCGCCTGGGCCCGGTTCAGGCGCAACCGTCTGGGCTACGCGTCGCTGTGGCTGTTCGGCGCCCTGCTCGTGCTCGCGACCTGCGCCGAGCTGGTCAGCAACGACCGGCCGCTCGTTGCCCGCTACAACGGCGAGCTCTTCTTCCCGCTGTTCAGCAACCAGCCCGAGACCCGCTTCGGCGGCGACTTCGCGACGCCCACCGACTGGAAGGACCCGTTCATCACCGAGCAGTTCGCCCGCCCCGGCAACGGCGCGTTCTTCACGCTGAACCAGCACAGCGCCAGCTCGCAGAACTATTTCCAGAAGACGCCGAGCCCGGCGCCGCCCGGGGGCAGCAACTGGCTGGGCACCGACGCCGACGGCCACGACATGGTGGCGCGCCTGCTCTACGGCTTTCGCGTCAGCATCTGGTTCGCCTTCGCGCTCACGCTGGTCGGCGTCGTCATCGGCATCCTGTTCGGCGCCATCCAGGGCTACTTCGCCGGCCGAGTCGATCTCTTCCTGCAGCGCGTCTTCGAGATCTGGGGCGCGGTGCCCGAGCTCTACCTGCTGATCATCTTCGCCTCGATCTTCGAGCCTTCGCTCCTGCTGCTCCTGGTCCTGCTCTCGCTCTGGGGCTGGCTCGGCCTGTCGGACTACGTCCGTGCCGAGTTCCTGCGCAACCGCAACCTCGAGTTCGTCAAGGCGGCGCGCGCCCTCGGCCTCAGCAACGCCCAGATCATCTGGCGCCACATCCTGCCCAATTCGCTCACCCCGGTGATCACCTTCCTGCCGTTTCGCATGAGCGCCGCGATCATCGCCCTGACCTCGCTCGACTTTCTCGGCCTCGGCGTGCCGCCGACGACGCCGTCGCTCGGCGAGCTGCTGCGCCAGGGCAAGGCCAACCTCGACGCCTGGTGGATCGTGTTCCCGACCTTCGCCGTCCTCGTCGTGTCGATGCTGCTGCTGACTTTCATCGGCGACGCGCTCCGCGATGCCTTCGACACCCGCAAGTCCTGAGATGAAGCCCGATGGCGCCTCACTTCGTTCGCTGCCCCCCGAGGGGGCGCGTCAGTGGCTTCGGACGGCCGGGCGCCACTGACATGCCGGCACCGCCGCTGCTGCAGGTCGAGGGCCTGACGGTGCGCTTCGGAGCGAGCGTCGTCGTCGACGACGTCTCGTTCGCGATCGCGCCCGGGGAAAAGCTCGCCCTGGTCGGCGAATCGGGCTCGGGCAAGTCGATCACGGCGCTGTCGGTGATGCGCCTGGTCGATGCGGCGACGACGAGCGGCGCGATCCGCTTCGAAGGCGAGGACCTGCTGCAGAAGTCGGAGCGGCAGATGCGCGGCATCCGGGGCGACGACATCGCGATGATCTTCCAGGAGCCGATGACGGCCCTCAACCCGCTCTACACCATCGGCAACCAGATTGGCGAGGTCCTCGAGCTGCACCAGGCCCTGCGCCCGAACCAGGCCCGGGCCCGCGCGATCGAGCTGCTGCGTCGCACCGGCATCCCCGAGCCGGAGCGGCGCATCGATGCCTTCGCGCACCAGCTCTCGGGCGGCCAGCGCCAGCGGGCGATGATCGCGATGGCGCTCGCCTGCACGCCCAAACTCCTGATCTGCGACGAACCGACGACCGCGCTCGACGTCACGATCCAGGCCCAGATCCTGGCCCTGCTCGACGAGCTGCAGGCCGAGATGGGCATGGCGCTGCTCTTCATCACGCACGACCTGAACCTGGTGCGCCGCTTCACCCATCGCGTCGCCGTGATGGAGCGCGGCAAGCTGGTCGAGATCGGTGCGACGGCGTCGGTGTTCGGCGAGCCGCGCCATCCGTACACGAAGAAGCTGCTGGCGAGCCGGCCGCAGCGCGTCGTCCAGGCGCTCGGCGCCGATGCGCCGATCCTCGTCGCCGCCGACCGCGTCTCGGTCGACTTCGCCATCCCGCAGGGCTGGTTCAGGAAGCGAG
>NZ_JANODC010000126.1:0-7542 GCF_031412495.1 Rhizobacter sp.
TGATCTCCTGGGCCTGCGCGGCCCAGGGGACGAGGGCGAGGGCCGCGATGCCGGCCAGGCGCCGGAACGAATGCTTGATTGATGACACGGGCTCTCCTTCAGGACAATGTTCGATCCGACGCCGGCCGCCACAGGCCGGCGTGCTCGAGCTGGGCCAGGGTGCGGGCAAGGACGTCGCGACGATAGGCCGCGATGTCGCGGCCCGCATAGTCGTAGAAGCCCGCGCCGGACTTGACGCCGAGCCGGCCGCTCTCGACCATGCGGCCGACGATGTCGGGCGCGCGATAGCGGCCGGCGTCGAGCGAGGCGGCCATCTCGCGGCTGGCGTGATGAAGGATGTCGCTGCCGCCGAAGTCGATGAACTCGACGACGCCGAGCGCCGCGAAGCGAAGGCCCATGCCGAAACGGGTCGCCTTGTCGATCTCCTCCGCCGTCGCGGCACCTTCTTCGATCATTCGCGCCGCCTCGTTCATCACCAGTGCCTGCAGCCGGGGCACGATGTAGCCCGGCGCCGGGCCGCAGACCACGGGAACCTTGCCGATGGACTCCATCAGCGCCTTGCAACGATCCACGACAGCAGCATCCGTGCCAGCGTGGACGCTCAGTTCCACCACCGGGATGAGGTAGGCCGGGTTGAGCCAGTGCACGTTCAGGAATCGCTCTGGCGCCGGCACGAAGGCGGCCAGCGAAGTCACCGGAATGCTGCTCGTCGTCGAGGCCAGGATGGCGTCGACGCGGCAATGGCGACCGATCTGCGCGAAGGCATCCCGCTTGGCCTCGAGCGTCTCGGTCACGCCTTCGAAGACGAGCTCGGCGCCGGCGAGCACGGCCGGGGCGCGGGCCGCCTCCACGTAATCGACCCGGGCGGCGATCGCCTCGGCCTGCGCTTCGTTGATCGCACCCAACTGCGTCAGCGACGCCAGGCTGGCCCGCACTTCCGCCTCGGCCTCGGCGCGCAGCGCCGCCCAGGCAGCCGCCGGCCGCTCGCGCAGGTCGACGACGGCGACCCGGTGCCCCGCGTAGGCGAAGGCGATGGCGATGCCGCGGCCCATCCTCCCCGCGCCGACGGCGACGAAGCGGGCCATGCGGCTAGCGCCCCTCCTGGAGCAGCCGGGCGAGGTCGCCGCGGCCGAGCCCGGCCAGGCCCAGGGCTTCGAAGCTGCGCGGCCCCTGCAGCAGGTCGCGTCCCAGGAAGGCGCCGGCGATCGCGAGCAGGCCGTGCGCCACCGGCGCGTCGACGCCTGCCCAGCGCGCGACCGAGGCCAGGAAGGCCAGGCCGAACACGATGTCCTCCGTGACGTAGCGGTGCGTGAGCAGGTCGATGTGCTCGCGCCAGTCGCCCGACTTGACGAGCTGCTGGTGGGCGTCGCCGTACATCCAGCGGTCGTTCTCGTAGTGGTCCGAGAGAGGGTAGTGCGGCGCCGTGTAGCCCAGGGCCTCGCGGATGGCCATGCGCTCGCCGTCCAGGGCGCTCGTCACGGCGCGGACCGCCGGCTGCGTCCCCTCGGCGTGGATGTCCCAGCGCTCGAAATGCTGCAGCGGCGCCGCGTTCAGCACCATCAGCGGCGGGTGGATGACCGGGCCGGCGTTCATGAGCGCGCCGGAGAGCGCGTCGCCGCAGCCGTGCACGCTCGGGTAGGCCCGGCGGATCACGGACAGCGCCTCGCCGGCGCGACGCGCCGGAAAGACCCCGGTCGGCAGGCGCAGGGCCCGGATGGTCACGTTGATCTCGGCTTCGCCGTGCTTGCGGGCCAGGTAGGGCAGCGTTCCGGTCTCGGCCCAGGCGACGTCGGCGTGGCTCCCCTGCTGCACGACCGCACGCGCCATGACGAAGCTGCCGAAGGTGCCGGGCGGCAGGAAGACAACCTGCCCGTCGACGAGATGCGGCGCCATGGCCCGGGCGATGTCGGCCTGCGCCGTCGCCGGGGTGGGGGCGACGACGAGGTCGGCGCCGCGCAGGGCGGCGCCGATGTCCGGCGTCGCCAGTGCCAGCGCGACCCGGCGGGTGCCGCCGGCGTCCTTCAGGGTCAGGCCACCGGCGTCGAGCAGGGCCTGCAGGCCGGCCCGGTCGCGCCGCCAGAGCCGAACTTCGTGGCCGGCTTCGGCCAGGTCGGCGGCGGCGGCCAGCGAACCGTTGCCGCCGCCGAGAACGGCGATCCTCAAGCTGCCGTCCTCATCTGTTGCTCCGACGCCACGGTCCGGACCCATGCCATCGGACATCAGCCCACGCGCTCGGCGTCGTAGCCCTCGGCCCGCATCGCGGCCAGGATCTGCGCGACGTGGGCAGCGCCCCGCGTCTGCACGACGACCTCGATCTGCACCCGCTCGACCGTAAGCGAGGTGAAGGCGCGCTGGTGCTGGACCTCGTAGATGTTGGCGCCCAGGCCGGCGAGCAGGGCGGCAACCTGGGCCAGGGCGCCGGGCACGTCGCGGATGTCGATGCGCAGCCGGGCCAGCCGCCCGGAGCGCACCATGCCGCGCTCGATGATCTCGGCCAGCACCAGGGGCTCGATGTTGCCGCCGCAGAGCACGAGCCCCACCTTGCGGCCGGCGAAGCGATCCCTGTCCTTCAGCACGGCGGCCAGGCCGACCGCCCCGGCGCCTTCGACGACCGTCTTCTCGATCTCGAGCAGCATGAGGATCGCCGTCTCGACGTCCTCCTCGGACACCAGCAGCACGTCGTCGACGAGCTCGCGAATGATCGGCAGGGTGAGCTCGCCGGTGGACTTGACGCCGATGCCGTCGGCGATGGTCGCCTGGCGGCTCTCCCGGCGCTCGCCGTGGAGCGCGTTCCAGGCCGAGGGAAATCGCTCCGTCTGGACGCCGACGATGGCGATGTCGGGGCGGATCGAGCGTGCCGCCGTGGCGATGCCCGCGATGAGCCCGCCGCCGCCGATCGGAATGACCAGGACCTCGAGGCCGGGCTGCTGGGCGAGCATCTCCAGCCCGATCGTGCCTTGCCCGGCGATCACGGCCCGGTCGTCGAAGGGATGCACCAGGGTGAGCCCGCGTTTGGCCGCCAGCTCGAGCCCGGCGACGCGGGCGTCCTCAAAGGTGTCGCCTTCGAGAACGACTTCGGCGCCGAAGCCGCGGGTGTTCTCGACCTTCACCGACGAAGCGAAACGCGGCATGACGATGGTCGCCGCAATACCCATGCGCTCGGCGTGGTAGGCCACGGCCTGGGCGTGGTTTCCAGCCGACACCGCCAGGACACCCCCGTCACGCTCCTCGGCGGTCAGTTGCGACATCCGGTTGAACGCCCCCCGCTCCTTGAACGAGGCGGTGAACTGCAGGTTCTCGAACTTCAGGAAGATCTCGCAGCCGCAGATCGTCGACAGGGTCCGCGACGGCAGGCAAGGCGTCTCGAGAATCTCCCCGCGCAGGCGCGAGGCGGCGCCATGGATTTGGTCGGCTAGCAACACCGGAGGGGCGGTCACGGCGTTATTCTCCGCCACCCGTAGACGAGGCCTCTTTTACGTCGTGGCGTTGCGTCCTACAGGGACCCCCTCGGTTCGGGGATTGGTCGCAGCGGGTCCCGCCGCTCCAATGAACGCCTTGCGACGGTCATACCGATCCGTTTCCATTGCCCACCGGACACTTTTCAGGAGCTACTCGATGAACACTCTTTCCCGCCTCGGCGGCGCCCTTGCGTTGACCGCCGGAGCCGCCCTGACACTCGGCAGCGGCGTTGCTTCAGCGCAAGCCGTGAACTTTCAAGGTAATACGGATGGCTGCTTTGGGATGTCTTGTCTCCCCGTGTCTGGAACGACGGATTTGGGCGGACTGACCTACCGGGATTCAACGTTCAACGTCACGTCCTCTCCGCGCGGGTTTGTCTCCATCGGCAACAGGCCAGCAGATCCAAACGTGGATAACCTTGGTTCGTTCACGCTCGCTGGGTCGCTCTTTGACTTCAATGCTAGGACGTTTGAGTTAACAGTCAACTTCACTGTGCCCTCAAGCACGTCGCCTAACAGCACTGTTATCAGGAGCTCACTGTCGGGCGATGCTGTCTCTAGTGACAACGGTGGGGTCTTCATTAACTTCGACAACAATCCCCGTAGCTTTAACTTCGGATCGGGTGCCAACGCCGGTACCTTCACGTTCTTTGTGAACGACCTGTCGTTGGTTGCCGGTGGCACGGTGGCGGTTACCGGAGTTATTCAGACTCAGGTGTCGGCGATTCCCGAGCCTGAAACCTATGCTCTGATGATGGCTGGCCTGGCTGCGGTCGGGTTCATGTCCCGTCGTCGCAAGAAGGCCTGACGTACCCACGCTGCGCCTGGTGCAGCAACGAAAAAGGCGAGCACTGCTCGCCTTTTTTCATGGCTTCCCCGTTTCGGAGCAGCCATCACAATCGATTCAGATGCTCCTTCGGACTGTCCTCGCCGATGCAAGCTGGAAGCGGCGCGCCTGGGTCGCCCTGCTCGTGCTTCTCGGCCTAGCCGCCTTGGCGACCGCGCTGCGTGCCCAGCCAGCGTCGGCTCCCACCGTTCGCATGAACAAGGCCTTCGCCGCCGCGGCGTCCGGCCCCTCGTCGCAGTCGGCGGCTCCTGCCAAGCCGGTCACCTTGCCCGACCGATGGTCGATCACGAATCCGGGGCACGAGGGCAGCGTCTGGTATCGGCTCAGCTTCAACTTCGGCGGAGCCTCGTTTCCCGACGAGCTGCTCGCGCTCTACATCGAACAGGCCTGCAGCAACGTCCAGATCCACCTCAACGGCAACCTGATCTTCAGCGGCGGGCGCATGGCCGAGCCGGTCACGCGCAACTGCGGTCGGCCGCAGCTGGCCGTCCTGCCGCCGGGCCTTCTCCGCGCGCAGGGCAACGTGGTCGACCTCCGGGTCCACGGCTATCCGCTCGAGCGGGTCGCGTCGATTCGCCGGGCCGGCGGCGTGTCGACGGTCGACCTCGGCTTGCAGCCGGCACTCGCCACCGAGCACGCCGGGCGCCTGTTCTGGGAGCCGACCTGGATCCGCGGCAGCAGCCTGCTGCTCGTGGGGCTGGGCTGCCTGATGGTCGCCGTCGGCTGGCTGCATCCGCGCGAGGTGTACTTCTCGTACTTCGGCTGGCTCTGCCTCGGCTGGGCGGCGCTGTCGCTGGCGTCGTGGTCGGTCGACCTGCCCTGGCAGAACGGCGTCACCGAGTTCGTCCTGTGCTCGGCCTGGGCCCTGCTTCTCGCCTGTGCGGTGCAGTTCTTCCTCAGCTTCGCGGGCCTGCGCTCGCGAATCATCGAGAACCTCGTCGCGCTGCAGTGGGTCGCGCTGCCGCTGTCGCTCGTTCTCGCCGGGCGCGATCGCCTCTTTCTGGTCGCCAACGTCTGGTACGTGGTGCTCGCCCTCGAGCTCGCCTGCGTGATGGCGATCTACCTGATCGTGACGCGGCGCCAGCGTCCGCACGACCTCGGGCCGATGGCGCTCACGATAGCCTTCGGCGCCAGCGCCCTCGTCTACGAGCTCGGCGTGCAGTGGGGCGCGATCGAGCCCGCGCCCTATTCCGTCGGCGAGTGGCTGATGCCGATCCTGCTCCTCTATGTCGGCGGCCGCCTCTTCCTGCTGTTCGCCCGCGCCCTGCGCGAGACGGTCGTCGACCGCAACCGGCTGGCTGCCCAGCTGCAGCACCTCGAGACGCGGATCGAGCACGCGACGGCGACGCGCGTCGAGCAGCTGACGGCGCAGCGCGTGGAGCAATTCACCGAGCAGGAACGCAAGCGGATCGCGTCGGACCTCCACGACGACCTGGGCGCAAAGCTGCTGACCATCGTGCACACCAGCGACGCGGCCCGGATCCCGCAACTGGCGCGCGAAGCCCTGGAGGAGATGCGCCTGTCGGTGCGCGGCCTCGCCGGCAAGGCGGTGCGCCTCGACGAGGCGCTCGCCGACTGGCGCGCCGAGATCATGACGCGCCTCGGCGATGCGAAGATCAAGGCGGTGTGGTCGAACCCGGAAGAGGCGATCGACGACACCCTCTCCGCGCGTGTGTTCATGCAGGTGACACGGATCCTGCGCGAGTCGGTGAGCAACGTCATCAAGCACAGCGGCGCGACGCGGTGCGAGGTGCGTTGCCGCGTCGCCGGCAAGACGCTGCACGTGACCGTGCGCGACAACGGCGGCGGCATTTCGGCCGACCTCCAGCGCGGCCAGGGCATGTCCACGATGAAGCGAAGGGCTAAGAAGATCGACGGGCAGTGCCTGGTCGAATCGAGGCCCGGATCCGGCGTCGTGATATCGCTCACGGTGCCACTGTGAGCTCGCCACGCGCCGATCAACGCCCTTGATACGATGCGCGATGCGCTGTTTCGTATCCGAGGCTGATGACGTGGGCTCGCAACCTTCGTGTGCTGGCATGCAATTTGCCATAGGGTCTTCTTCGGACAGTTCCGGCTGCCGCCCAGCCATGCAGCGCGTTGGAGCACGAGGAGGGTCCCGATGAACATCTTGCTGTTGGAAGACATCCCCGAGGCCAGTGCCTGGCTGAAGGTTCAGATTGCCCAGGTCTTTCCGGAGGCCGTGGTCCACGATGCGGCTCGGGTCAACGCCGCTCTGGCCATCATCGCGAAGGTCCAGGTGAACATCGCCCTCATCGACCTCGGCCTGCCCGATGGCTCCGGCGTCGACGTGGTGGCCGCGCTCCGCGAAGCGCAGCCGCAGGCCCAGGCGGTCGTGGTCACGATCCACGACGACGACGATCACCTGTTCCCGGCGCTGCAGGCGGGTGCCTTCGGCTATCTGCTCAAGGATCAGGCCGCGGCCGTCATCGTCGACCAGTTCCGGCGCATGAGCCAGGGCGAGCCGCCGCTGTCGCCGGCAATCGCCCGGCGCGTGATGGCGCACTTCGCCTCGCGCTCCTCGCAGCGCGGCCGGCCCAAAAACATCCCGCACGTGTCGCTCACCGACCGAGAGAACGAGGTCCTGCTGCGCGTCGCCAAGGGTTACACGCTGCCGGAGATCGCGGTGCAACTCGAGCTGTCGAGGCACACCATCTCCGACTACGTGAAGCAGATCTATCGCAAGCTCAACGTGAGCTCGCGCGCGGAAGCGGCCCTGGAGGCGCAGCGGCTCGGGCTGTTCGGCCGGGGTCGGCGCGCCCAGGAACACGTCGCCTAGCTGCTCGCGCATCGCCCCGGGGCGGCCGCCCGAGCCGGCCCCGGCCATCGAACCCAGCCATCACGAACCGCACGGAGGCAGGTGCCCTTCGGGCAGGTTGACCCGCCTGCCTCCGCCCGCTTGACGATCATCGACTTCCTTTTTCCCACCGGTTGATGTTCGACGACCCCCACAAGCGAACCTTCTTCAGCGCACCGCAGTCGGTGACGACGCTCGTCGCCGCGCTGCTCGAGCCGGGGATCACCGTCCTCACCTTCGTCGTCGCGACGCTCGCGTACGACGAGCGCATGGACCGCCCCGCGCTCACCCTCTGCCTGCTGGTTCTCGCGCTCACCTTCCCCGGCCGCAACCGGTTCCGCGACAGCCTGCTCGGCGCCGCCGTCGACATCGCCTCCTCCTGGTTCATCCTGCTCGTGATCCTGGCCTTGTGCGGTTAC